>NZ_JBGCUM010000029.1:0-73450 GCF_054177665.1 Roseateles sp. P5_E8
GACGACCCACCTAAATCCTTCGCGACGACCCACCTAAATCCTTCGCCAGCGTTCGAGCTTTTCCGGATATTTCTCGCATCCTTGTCGCGAATTTGCCGGGTTCTTGACGCGAACTTTTCGCGTCCATTTCATCTGTCGATGCACAGCGTATGCGACGCGAATTTACACGGGCTAGACGACTTGGCTGACGTCTTCCGGACGGCTCAGCATCACATCTGCCGCGTGAGGCGGCGGATCAGAGTCTGGTATGCCGCGGACTACCCACTTTCGACCCACTTTTGACCCGCTAATGACCCACTTTCGATCCACTGCTGTTTCGCTGGCGGCTGGTCGAGAACGTCTACCGCCTTCTTTGAAGGGCGTAGAGCTAAGAGGTAAGGCTAGTGCAGGATAGGCTGGACGCCAGCAACTGGATGCATGCGGCCATGCCGAGTGCCGCAGGCACAAGGGCTGCTGCGAGTTCGTGCCGCAGTGTATTGACGATGCAGCACACTGTGGCTCGCCCTTCGAGGTCGAAGCTGCCGAGTTGGGAGCCAACCGGGCGTCACACTGCGCAAGCAGAAGCTCACTGTTGCTGCTGTTGTTGCTGCCTGAGCGCGCTCATCGAATCGTTGTATCTGTTGACACAGTGCTCGAACGGCTTATCTGGAGGGGGCGGTTTGCAGACGTTGGGAAGTTCGGCCAAGATTTGCGCGGCGAGCGGCGTCACGACGGTCTGTGATGCCGGACGCTGAGCCAACGGCAGGGAACCAGCTCCCGCGACCTCCTCTGGCGTCAACCGTAAAGGTTCATTGACCTTTGCCACGGACTTTGATTGGGCAACCGCTTCGGTCCCCGTTCCATGCTTCATTTTTGCCCATGCGCGCAACAGGCAAACCACCGCGTCTTTCCATATCTCGTTTTCGGCATTGCTGACCCAAGTGTTCAAGTCGACAAGCGGAACTTGCATGGACTCAAAGATGTCTGCCACGAATGACGAGCATGTGTGCCCATCCGAATTCGCGGGCGGGTTGTATTCGCCGTCAGCGCCGAACGAGCCAAGGTTGCAGAGCACGTTGATGCCGTAGTTGAGCGCCTTCCGATTTGCACTGACATGAGTCGTGCACAGGCCGTGAAGGAGCGCCACAACTTGGGGAGAAAGATCGGGCGGAAGTGGGATGACCTTGGCAGCCCAGTTCTCGCCTGGATAGTCGATGACCTTGAGGAAGCGATGGAATGCCAAATGGACGAGCTGCGGCGCTTTATCTGGACCGTTGCCAAATGCGATCCCCAAGTGGTAGCCGAGCAGCCCGTAAGTGATGGTGATCGCAACCTCTTCTGATCCGACGGCAACCGATGCTGCACCCTCGYAGAGCATCGATTCACCCGTTCATGAGGCCATACAGAGCATCGTCTACGTTTGCGCCGTCGCGTCGCAGAGCAACCTTGGCCATCTCAAGCGCCGCCTGCCAGCCAGGTGTTTCAGAACGCTTTGCGTATGTTGCCCGTAGAACGACGGCCAAATGGCGCCCATTCACTAAGGGGGCGCGCAGGTCCGAGAGGTTGATCGCCTGCGGGCCCGCGCTGAGTAGATCAGACATGAGCGACTTCACCGTGGCGGTCAGGTCGACCGCTTTGCCAGAGAGCTCGCTGTTCATGACACGACGCTTCCATTCAGGCAGCTGCAAAGCTGTCAGCGGAGCCTGCGATTCGGTAGGGAAGAGCACTCGCGAGAGCAACATGCCGCCGCTCGAATATTGATGCGCATAGCGGTTGTAGTCCATGTCTTCGTAGGACTGAACATGGCCAAATCCGCCGAAATTGGAAAAACTTGATTGGCGCCGGCTGATCGTCGGAGCCGCAGGACAGGAATGCATTATTTTTCTCCCTCTGCTTTCATTAGGTGCGCTATCGGCTTGATCATCACTCGGAAAATATGATCGATGATCTCGTGCGCGTGAACAAACGACTCCAAGATTTGATCGGTGCCGACTTCCGCATTTGGAAAAAATGTCACCGCAGTGTCGAGCAGCACAGCGGGAGTTCCGTTGGCAATGCCATCGCCAACGCTCATCGCGAGCAGCCCGCCGTCTTTCAATGGTATATGGAATTGCGAGTAGGGTCTGCAATCGCCGTCTTGGGCCATGTAGTCCAACGAAATCTTCGGCGATTGAAGTTCAAATCCCAGCTTCTTGATGAAAGCTGCGCTGTCAAGCCCATCGAGGTGATAAGCGGTGAAAGCGTCGAGATAGCGAAGAGTGATCGACGCAATTGGAGAGGAATCCGTTGCGACGCGACGCGCGATGGCCAAAGCTTCCAAGCCTGACCGTACCACGGGCGAGAACATCTCCCAATTTACATAGGGTGGCGTTGCGTTTGCAGAAAAGATCCCAGCGCCAGCCTGATAGAGAGACGGGCCGATGGCCGATCTGGTGTTGTTGGCCCTGATCAATGGCTGATGCAAGAGCGCCGGCAGCGCCGGCGGATATAGGCGCAATTGTTCCGTGTATTCGAGATCGGCGACTGCGCTTGAGAAGGCTTCGATGAATGCGGAAAACTTCTGATCGTCCTGAGGAACAAACCTTGGCGCTCCAACTGCCATTGCTTGAGGTGTCCAGGAAGGCACCCATTTGACCTCGGCGATCAATTCAAGAAGCGGCGCGTTCTGAAGGGTTTGGCTCATAAATATGGTCTCGCCTCTGATCAATCTACGTCGGCAAGGTGTTCCTGGCAATAGCCGGCGAGAGCCTCGGTCTCGGTTGGCGAACGACCGCCGCGAGCGCGGGAAGGCGTTTTCCGCGCTGCGCTTGGCTGCCTGGGCATTGTGGCGGAGGAGCTGGGCAGGGTTCCCCCTAGGTGTGGATTCCCCGCTAGGCCGCCGAGGCTCTCAGCCTGGCAGAATGACGTTGCTTGCGATCGGAGCGCTCGGGGGGCACAGCTGATCGCGGCGCCAACACAGACAGATGCAAACAAAAAGAGAAGCGATACCGGTGATCGATCTGTTCGCCGGGCCGGGAGGGCTGTGCGAAGGGTTCTCGTCCGTCTTGGATGCGACGGGCGCGCGGCGCTTCGCCGTCAAGGTCTCCATTGAGAAGGATCCCATCGCCCATCGGACGCTGCTGCTGCGAGCCATCTTCCGCAAGTTCCCGAAGGGCAAGGTTCCGAGCTGCTACTACGACTACGTCCGAGGCAAGATCAGCCGCGAGCAGTTCTTAGCCCACCCTGACATCAAGGCTGCTTCGGAGCATGCGGCCAAGGAAACCCGTTGCGCGGAGCTCGGCATGATCGCCCCCAAGGAGGTCGATGGATGGATCAGGGAAGCGCTGGGTAACCAGACCGATTGGGTGCTCATCGGAGGCCCTCCTTGCCAAGCCTACTCGCTGGCCGGCCGCTCCCGGCTGCGCAGCAAGGACGTGAAGAAGTTCGAGGCCGACGCCAAGCACTTCCTGTACATCGAATACCTGCGAATCATTCAGCAGTTCGCCCCGGCGGTCTTCGTGATGGAGAACGTAAAGGGGATGCTGAACTCCACCAACTCCGGTAAGCGCATCTTCGAGCAGATCCTTGCCGACCTGAAGGCGCCCAAGGCTGGGCTGAGCTACCAGGTCCGTTCGTTGGTGGTTCACAAGGCGGAGGGTGAACTTGCCCCCAACGACTACGTAATCGAGGCCGACGACCACGGCATCCCGCAAAGCCGACATCGGGTGATCCTCTTCGGCATCCGTTCTGACGTGGCGGCGGCGACCCCGGTGCTCAGGGAGCGCCCCGAGTCCTTCCTGCTTCGCAAGCAACCCAGGAAGGTCGGCGTGAGCGCCGCCCTGGCCGGCCTGCCGGAGCTGCGCAGCCGCTTGTCCAAAGAGCCCGACTCGCAAGAGGCCTGGTTCAAGGCTGTCAAAGAGTCTCCAAGCGGTTTGGTCGGCTGGCGCGTGCCTCTGCGCGGTGTCATCGAGGCGGCCATGGAGAAGTTCATCAAGAAGGCCGAGAAACAATCGACCTTCGGCGGGCCATTCGTAGAGACCGTCGTCGCTCCGGGCAACTACATGCCCAAAGATCTGCAGGACTGGTATCTGGATCCGAAGCTGGGCGGCGTCTTGCACCATGAGACCCGCAGCCACATGCGATCGGATCTGCATCGCTACATGTTCGCCGCCTGTTTCGCAGCCACCCAGAAATACGCCCCGGACCTGCGCAACTTCCCGCCAAAGCTGCTGCCTGACCATGTGAACGTGGACGAGGAGACCATCCCCTTCAAAGACCGCTTCCGGGTCCAGATGGGTAAGCATCCATCGTCGACCGTGGTGGCCCACATCAAGAAGGACGGGCACTACTACATCCACCCGGATCCGGGCCAGTGCCGCAGCCTGACGGCGCGCGAGGCCGCTCGCTTGCAGACCTTCCCCGACAACTACTTCTTCGAGGGGAACCGGACTGAGCAATACGGCCAGATCGGCAACGCCGTCCCACCGCTGCTGGCCAAGCAGATTGGTCAGATCATTTCAGACTTCATGGCCTCGCCGCGCAGGCGGTGAGACTTGCGCCAGGCGCCGGTCAGCCGGCGATACGGAAGTCCCGCCCCTTGGCCAGGTTCCAGGCCTGATCCCACAACGCGCCGTAGAGGTCCATGCCGCCGTCCGCGGCCGGATCCATGCCGTGCCGCAGGAAGACCTCGTAGCGGACCATGTTCGCGTCGCAGAAGTCGTGCGAGTGGCATGCCCCAGGAGCCGTCTCGGCTCGATTGCGTTCGACGACTGCCTGCATCTGCTCCTCGGTCAGGTAGGCATGCAGGCCTTCGCTGAATTGCGGGCCAAGGTGTCGACGAGGGGTTGCATGGTGGTTCGGGTTCAGAAGCAAATGGCGCGTTATAGCGCGCGGGCCACCTCAGCCCTGCCGGGCTGCGGCCAGGCTCTGGGCGCTGATCTCGCCGGTGGCCTCGCCGCTGTCGATCCAAGCCCGGAGGGCATCGGGCAGGCCCTTGACGGCCTCTGGATCGCGGGTGGAGCACTCCCAGACCTTGAGCACCCGCCAGCCCATCTCCGCGAGCTTGTAAACGGCTCGGCGGTCGCGATCAACATTGCCCTGCAGCTTGGCTGTCCAGAACTCAGTCCGCGTCGACGGCGTCTTGGCGTACTTGCATCCCTGGTGGGCATGCCAAAAGCAGCCGTGCACGAAGATCGCGATCTTGCGGCGTGGCATGGCGATGTCGGGCGTGCCGGGCAGATCGCGCCGATGCAGCCGGAATCGGTACCCCTCAGCGAACAACACTCTGCGGACCAGCATCTCGGGCAGGGAGTTCTTGCCCTTGATGCCGGACATCATCTGGCTGCGCTTGGCGGGGCTGACGACATCGATCATGGTGGACCACGATACGCCAGCAGACGCCGGCCAGCCGCTCATGCGCTGCGCGACGGGGTCGGCTGGTTCGACCTCGCGTTCACTGCGACCCGCTCCGAAAGGAACGTCGCAACTCTATTCGCCGAGTCATCGAGGTCCCGGCAGGCTTGATGAGGCGTCGGTCGCGATGTGCTTCGCGGTCCGCGATCACGCAGATGCCGGGAGGCCTTCCCGCAGAAGCTTGCGTTGGATCAGAAGTATTGCGGCCGCCTGTCGCTCGGAAGGGACTTTTCCAGGCGTGGCCGCGATGAGCAGCAGCTGCTCCTCCTTGCCTGTCAGCAGCTTGTTGTCGAGTCCCCACTGCCGCGTCTCTCGCCACTTTGTAGGCTTGGTGGCCACAACCTMCGAGATGTCGGAGATACCGCGGTCGATCCGAGCAGTCTCGACCGCATCGCCGCGGATCTTGTCGACCTGCTCCCTTGAGATCAACTCGGCCTCCAACTCGAGCAAAAGCTCCACGGGCTTGCTGTGCGCCCGCTGCCAGGCAAGCTCCTTCTTGGCCCATTCCGTCACGTTCTCGAGCCCCTGCTCTGGCGACGTGATCACCTGATACATCGCTCGCGCAATCAACTTCAACTGTTCGGTGAACGCCGTCGAGATGCCTTGCTGCTTCCAGATTCGCGGAGTGTCGAGGCTCTTCCCAGGCGCCTGCTCCTCAATCATGGTCACCAGCTTCGCAATCGTGAAGGTCACGACGTTCGCGCGATACCCGCCGTCATACCAGTCCTTCTGCGCAGGGATCAGTCTCTCAAGCTCCCGGAACACGATGGTGTGGGCGACCACCGTTCTGAAGTAGTCATCATTAAACTGGAGCGGCCGGGACAACCACTCTGCAACGATGAACTTGCTGAAGACGTCGAAGTTCTTCTGAGCACCTTTGCTGACGTCATGCGGGATGCATCGCCACGAGTTCTCAACTTTAGCGATATCGGTCTTCGTGATGAGCTGAGACTTTGGGTTCTCCGCCTCGAAGCGCTGCTTCTCGCCTGGGCTCATCTTGGCCGTCTCGATCCTGTACTGGCCCTTCGCACGCTCGTAGAACCACGCGGTGGGACGCTGGGCACCGGCCTTCGGAGGAGCCTTGATCCTGCGCGAGAGTTCCTCCATCCGTCGATRAAACTCGTGGTTCGAGAACAGGTCTGAGTCGGACACCTTGGTCTGCTTGTTTGCGTACTCCGAGATCTTCGGAATGAGATCGCCGGAGAGCTCGTCCCCGACTACTGACAGCTTCATCTGCACGAAGATTCCCGACAGATCCGCACCGTCCTTGCGTCTGGAGAATGTCAACGACGCCGTCGTCTGACCGCCGTTGACGATCTGGAGGTCGGTGGCCGACTTGAGGCGCAGGCCGTCCGGCGTGGCCTCGACCACCACGGAACTAGCCGTGGCCGCGATGCCGTTGTTAAAGGCGAAAAACATCTCCGGGGTTCGAAGAATGGTCTCCCGGATGCCCTTGTTGACCTTAGTCGACTTCCCGAGAAAGGAGCGCACGTTGCCCTCGAGCAGCCTGCTCCCATACGTGTCGTAGATCCGCGCAAGCGCATCGCCGGGAATGACGCAGAGATAGCCGTTGTATTGCGACTGGTTCAGGCTCGCGTGTAGGCAGGGAATGCCTCCTTCGGCAACGTCCGAGAAGTCGACGGTCAGCGCTTCACGTCCTCCCCTACTCGAAAGGGCCGAGGCGAACCGCGTCGTGTCCCAGATGTGGAATTCCGCAGGAATGCCTCCCACCAGTGCGTCGGGCCAGTCGCGCAGCTTGTCGCTGAGGATGCCGTCAGTCACGAGGTACAGCCGCAGACGGGGAATCGCCTCGCGATGCGATGCTAGGAGATCAGCGAAGTCGACTACCGGATCCTCGTCGGCCGGGAGATGGTCGTCATTTCCTGCGAAGGTTTCCTCGATGAATGCGGTGAGACGGTTGAACTCCGTCTTCGCCGCCGTCTRCGTCACCGAGTGAGGTTGCTCTTCGCCTCCGAAATCGGCGATCACGACGCGAAGCGACCCATCAGCGTCATCGAATGCATATCCGTCGACACCGAGGCTGCGCCTACGCGTACCAGTGCCTCTGAAAGGGCAAGGCATGAAGTCGACGACCTCCTCCGCCTCCTCGAGCATGCGACCGGCAACAGCAACGAATCCAGCTTCGGGATCCCGTCCACCGAACTCACCCTGGGCCTGCGACACCAAGTCGCTTCTGAACTGCAGTACCACGTCGYCCAAAACGTCCCCCTCCGGCTGCTGTAACGCCGACCGCACCTGTTTTTCTTCTCTGTCCTCGTGCTTGGCTTGTTACTTCCAGTATCCTATCAGCGGGACAGGGAGGTCCCAGGGAGAGACCGTCCCATGAAGGACGACACGAATGAGCGTGGAGCCCCGTACAGAGGGCGGTTGCGGCTTGTCATAGGCGGTACTGAGCGGGAATTGCCGCCATGGGCCGACTGGCTGATGAGCCTCGGCGAATGGATGCGTGAACAGACTTCGAAATCGGGCAATCGCGCTGTCATCGTGCGACTGCCGACGCGTCCGCTGGCCTCGGCCTTCGTAAGCTTGGGCTCTCTGTGTGCGGCGGCTCGAATGCACGACGAATCCCTTGACTGGGAGGCGCTGCGCGGATTGGCGGTTGGCACCCACGTCCACTGGCGAAGCCCGAACGGGGTGAAGTCCAAACGCTTTGCCGGACGCGTTGCTTCGCTTGTCGCCGGGGATGGCGGAGAGTTCCTCATCCTCGAAGAGGTTGACTCGCGAGGCAAGCCCAAGGGGAACAAGACCTACCTGCCCAGGAAGACAGCACTCTCCTACGGCGTAACTTTGGGGGCAGTATCCGCTCGTGCAGACGCAAGTTTGACGTCCGCGGCGGCGCTCATGCAGGCGCTCAACAGCGACTCGTCGGTGGCGTGGTCGCGATCGCCGATGGCAGACAGCACCGTTGTCACCGAACGGAGCAGCTTCTTGATGAACCTGGAAGGGATCGAACTTCGTGCGCGTCAGAGTCACGCGGCTTCGATGCTTGACGCTCTCTCGATCGCCGACGTCCAAGGACGGGAACACGGAAAGCTCAAGGTGGCATCAACTCGCACCGAGATCGTGGATGACGCACCCGACGGTGTGACGGTCCTGGACGGGACGCTGGCCGCGTCGAAGCTCGGATACATGAAGGCTCGAAGCGTGATCCTCTTGCTCTCGCATTCGGAGTACGACGAGGCAGTCTTGCATGAGATCCGACCCTTCCTGAGTCACGCGACGGATACAGGAATTCATGGTTGGCTTCCCAATGCAAGAGTCGGCGATGTGCCGCCAGGCATTGAGGTGTTCGCCTTCGGCATGGACGCCCAGGACGTGGGAGACCTGCGTGACGTCCTCTGACCGGACAGAATCCCGAGGAAGCGAGCCGGAGCGAGTCCAGCTCTTTGATGTGATCGACGGTCGCTATGCCAACGCTTCGTCCTTTCGATTGAGGAAGATCGTCATCGACCATCCCCTCTTCGCGGACATCGCCAGCTGTTGCGCTCGCGTCTTCTCGATGGTGGATCGTGAGGACGACCATCAACGGCAGCTTGCCAGGAGCGTCTGGCTGCTGAAGTCGACGATCGCTCAGACCCTGCTCCCATTCGATGACAGTCGTCTGGGGATTCAGCCCATGATCGAGAAGCTCGTGCAGCAGGCCGAAACGGTGCCGTCGGTCTCGGGGACCGTCAAAGCGCTTTCTGACGCAGTCGCGTCTCTGGTCACACCCGGGCGGAACCCGAAGCGCGAGATGTTCCTTGATGCGCTGGCGCAGGCCGCCTCGCGCGCCGATAGCGCCGCGGTGTTCGCGGGACTTCAGGGGGGCCTGACTCCGGGCTGGCCTGCGACGGTTGATGCTTCGCAGGATTTTCCCGCAGGCGCTTGTACCGTTCTCAGAACTCGAAAGGACATCGCTGACAGCGGCTTTTCGATCATCGTCATCCCCGGCACGCTCAAATTTGCCTCCACGCCGATCGCAATCGATCTTTTGCATGGCGGGCGAGCCCCGAATGTGGTGCTGCTTGCCTATCGACGCGAGAACGTGTTCGCTCCTGAGCCGTTGGGACTTCCGATCGATAGCAGATTCCACCGAGCGATGCGGACTTCGGAAGAAGTCGAGGTCCAGGTCCAGGTCGTCGAGGAGGTCGAAGATCAGCCTCTCGATCAATGGGCGAACGACACTTTCTGGCAGGAAATCCGCAACCAGCATGCCGGAGGAGCACCGCTCTCGGAAGGAGATGTCACGGTGCCCGCGCGTTTTGTGCTCTTCGCCGATGGCAGCGGCACGTTCCTTCCGGACGAGGGCAGCGTGGTGGAGATCTCTCGACTGCTTGACAGACCCGACCAGCCGCTGGCCGGGGCCGGTCAACTGCCGCGCAAGTCTGTACGGGACCTGGAGGAGCGGGATCTCGTGATGATGCGGCTTCGAGGAAGCGGCGACTACCTCGACGAAGTGGCCGACCGGCTGATGGAGCGAGAAGGGCAAGCCTCGTTGAGGGACGCTGCGACGGCTTGGAAGGGCAATCTTTTCCGAGCGCTCAAGCTGCACGGTGAAGGGATTGTCGCGAGACGCGCACGCGAAGCCGGTCTGAAGTTGCGCTCCGCAAGCTATCTCTGGACGTGGGCCAGCGACGTCGTGATCGCACCGCACGATGTCGAGAGCTTTCGAGCCTTGATGCGCGCTCTGGGCGATCTTCAGGTCGGCGTTGAATCCGATTCGTCCGACGAGTACGCCCTCCATAAGTGGGCCGAGATGGAGCGGCTGAAGATCTTCCACCAGCGCGCTGCGTCCGAGATTCGAAAGGCCTTGCTGGAACGCGTCCACATGCTCGTTGCAGCACGCTCGCACGTGGACGTGGTGGAGTCCATCCAGCTGCCGGGACTAGAAGCTGGAAGCATCGGACTTCTCAGGGTGTCGGCTGTCGACGTGTCCTCGGTGCGAGTACCGTTCTCGCGGCTCTTCCATCTCGTTCCCGTGAAGGTGTCCTAGTGGCTCGAATGATTCCGCCGCAGATCTCGGCGAAGGCGCCCAAGGGCGAACAGCTGATCTTCCGCAAGCTGCGCGACGATCCAGGAACCCGGGACTGGATCGTTTTCCATTCCTTCGACATCCGCCGCCATGCCGTCCGGATCGAGGGGGAGGCAGACCTTGTCGTCGCGGTACCTGGCCTGGGTGTGCTGTGCATCGAGGTCAAGGGCTGCGGCGTCAGCAGACACGACGGACTGTGGACCTACGAGTACGACCCGCCAAGGACATCGCCGGTCGGCCCCTTCAGACAAGCGAGCGAGGCATCTCACTCCCTGCGCGACTACCTTTTCAGACGGGATGCGAGCCTGGCGCCGCTCGTGTTCTATTCGGCAGTGATCTTCACCGAGATCGAATTCGACGAGCGGTCGCTCGAGTGGGATCCCTGGCAGGTGATCACGAAGTCAGCGCTACTCAGGAATCCGATCTCGCGGATCGTGGAACACGTCCTCGAGAGCGCCCATTCCAAGCTGGCTTCAATCCGCCCGAAGCTCGCCTGGTATGGCGAGCGAAGCCGACCGACGGCGAAACACCTGGAATCGATGACAGCGTTGATGCGAGGTGACTTCGAGTATGCGCCGATCGGCGGCATGGCCCTCGATGTGGCGGAGCAGTCCATCCGCCGGTTCACCGAGGAACAGTTCGTCGCTCTGGACCTACTCGCCGAGAACGATCGGGTACTGTTCAAGGGACCAGCCGGCACGGGGAAGACTCTGCTGGCGATCGAGGCCGCTCGACGTGCCGTGAGGGCAGGAAGGAGCACCATACTAGTCTGCTTCAACAGTCTGCTGGGGTCATGGCTCAAGCGCGAGACGGCCGCGATCTCGGAAGAGGCAAGAGCGCTCGGCGTCTCGTTTCAGGTGGGTACGCTTTCGGGATTGATGCTCGGCCTCCAGAAGTCGCCTGTGCCTGATAGACCCGAGTCCGCCTTCTGGGCCGTGGACCTCCCTCTGCGCGCCACGGAGGCTCTGCTGACGGGTGAGTCGACGTTCCCTGCCCACGACGTCCTGATCATCGACGAAGCCCAGGATCTCCTCTCGGATGCGATGCTCGACGTCCTCGAGCTCATCACGCGCGGCGGCTTGTCGGCCGGCCGATGGGCGGTGTTCGGCGATTTCGAGCGACAGGCCATCTATGCGGGGCTGGACGGGCAGGCAGGACTCGACCGGCTGAGATCCAGGGCCGGAGGCAACTTCACGACGTCGCCCCTTCGGATCAACTGCCGAAACTCCCCGCGGATCGCGGAGGCGGTGACGCTGACGAGCGGCCTTGCGCCGGGATACAGCCGAGTCCTCGCGGAGACGGAATCCTCGGATGTCGATCCGGTTTTCTACAAGTCCGCATCACACCAGGTGGAACAGCTCGCGACGACGCTCAAACGCCTGCTCAAGAAGTTCCACCCCGATCAAATCGTTGTTCTTTCTACGCGCGCGGACGCTTCATCGTGTGCCGCCGGACTGGCCGCCTCTAGCGGCGACCTCGGCCTCACACCGTACAAGGGCGATGTGTCCAACGCCGTCGGGGTCCGGTACGCGAGCGTGCACTCATTCAAGGGCCTTGAGGCAGCTGCGATCGTGTTGACCGACATCGACTCGGTCGATGACGCTCACGGGAAGTCGCTCCTGTACGTCGGAATGACTCGCGCACGACATGGCCTGACCATGCTGATCAACGATCGAGCGCGCGGTCACTACGATCGATTGCTGATGGACGGATACAGGACGCTGATGCGGGAAGGTTCCAGATGACAACGCTCGAGACGAGTTTGGCCAACCGCGAGAAGATGCTTGAGCGGCTGCGCGCCGAGATCGTCGGCCCGGATCCGGCCGGCAACAAGGTCGGACTTGTCGACAAGCAGCCTATGACGTGGGAGGAATTCCGTGTCGCACGGCAGCAGCTCAACGGGGAAGAGATCGTTTGGCAGGATCCACCCACGAAGCGCTTCGGTGCCGGGATCCTCTTTCCTCAGGGCACTGACGAGCTGCTCGCTCAGGTCGCTGAGGATGCCGGTGGCGAGGCCCTTGCAGATGCGAAGGATTTTGCGCCCGAAGGAGCAGCGCTTGACGACGACTCGGGACAGGCTGATGGAGGAGGCCGGCTGGCCGCGACCGCGGAGTCCGAAGATCCGGGCGAGCAAGGCATCACCCTTGCAAATGCATTTCGTCCGTCTGCGCTCGGGTTGAGCTTCCTCGCTGATCTTTCCGGCAAAGATGGCGGTTTTCGCATCGATCTGGTCAGCGTAGGCCGCATCGCCGCTGATCGAACGGTGGCGAGCGCGTGCGGCGTGTACAGGCCTGTGACGGTAATTGTGGGGGGTGCAATCGGAAAACCCGGCCTCCCGCGCAAGGTGTGGCTAAGGCATTCAGCCGTCGACACCGCCGGCGGAATGCCGGGGATGTCGGTGTCGGGCGCGGAGCTGCTCGCGGCGAAGACTCCAATTCGGCGCCCCATCGATGCAGCAGGACTGCAACTGCAGATGGTGATCGTCTCCCGCAGCTGGCCCGGCGCTCCCTCGGAGCATCATCGACTTATCACGGCATCCATCGTCAACACCGCGAGGGCACAGCGTGAGGAGCTCGATTCGCTGAGCCTGTTCCAAGCGGGCCTACGCGTTTCGAGCCTATCCGGAGCGACGACGATCGATCCGTACCCCGACTATCTCGCAGGCGAATTCCGCGATGAGGATCCGCTGGCCGACGACAACGTCAACCGGGTGCTGTACAGGCAGAGTCGGACCTTTGCCATCGGTCACGGGTGTGGAGCCGACTGGATTCACGGGCGTCCCGGCCGCGTCTCCGAGGTCTGGACAGACGTGCTTCCTGTCTTCGAGACGCCGGCGACGAGCGCCGACCTGTATGTGAAAGGGGAAGACGGGAAGACGCGGAGCCTTCGCACCAGCATGCGCTGTCTCGCCGGGCTGGATCCCGATGACGATGGACTGGACGACGTTCTCTCTCTGATCAAGGAATACCGCCGATGGATCGATGAGCTCAGGTCCGTCAAAGGGACAGTTCCGCTGGCGGACCGGCCTACCGCAGCTGCGCTGATCGATCGATGTCGAGAGTGCGCAGGCCGAATCGAAGACGGCTTGCTGCTTCTGAACAGGCAAGGACCTGAAGGCGACTTGGTGAGACGCGCCTTCAGACTCGCAAACGAGGCGATGCTGGTCGCGCAGCTGAGATCGCGTCAGCCGCTTCGCCTTCCGAAGCGCGATGCAGCGGAGAGACTGACGTGGGACAAGCCGATTGCGAGGATCGAACCCGCAGCGAGAAACCAGTCCCAGGGCTACTGGAGACCGTTCCAGATCGCATTTCTGCTGATGTCGCTGCGAGGCATCGTCGAACCATCCCACGCCGATAGACACACCGTCGACCTGATCTGGTTCCCGACCGGCGGCGGCAAGACCGAGGCCTATCTCGGGCTGACTGCATTCACGGTGTTCTTCAACGCCCTGTCCAAGGAAAACGTGACGGGCGTCGATGTACTCATGCGCTACACGCTGAGGCTACTGACCGCGCAGCAGTTCCAACGGGCAGCCACCCTCTTCTGCGCAATGGAAAGCATTCGACGAAGGGACGTCGAGAACCTTGGGGATCGATCCTTCCGAATCGGCCTGTGGGTCGGGGGCTCCGCCACTCCGAATAAGCGCGCAGAGGCTCTCGAGAAGCTACGTGCGTTGACGAGAGACCCCGATGCAGAGAACCCGTACGTGCTGCTTCGCTGTCCGTGGTGCGCCTCCAAGTTCGGGCCGCACGAGGCGTCTCGCGATGAGCCCACGCGATCCAGAGGCTTCGGCAGATCCAGGGGTGGCGCAACCCGCTCCGAAGTCCTCGGATATTCCAAGGAACGCTCGTCTGCCGGCGATACGGTGGTGTACAGGTGCGCTGACGACGCGTGCGAGTTCGGCGGACACCCGGGGTCGGGAAGACCTCCACTTCCCATCGTCGTGATTGACGAGGACCTCCTTGAGCATCCCCCGAATCTATTGATCGGCACGGTGGACAAGTTTGCAATGCTCGCGTGGAATCCTGCTGCGAGAAAGATCTTCGGCCTCAACGATGCCGGACGTCACGACGGGATTCCGCCAACACTGATCATCCAGGACGAACTGCACCTGATCTCGGGGCCGCTCGGTTCGATGGTGGGCGCGTATGAGGCCGTCATCGAAGCTCTTTGCGTCGATCCAATGGGCGGAGGCATCCTTCCCAAGGTGGTTGCGTCGACGGCCACCATCAGTCGTGCACGCGAACAAGTGAAGTCGCTATACGCGCGAAGCTCAGTAGCGCTGTTCCCGCCCGCCGGACTCGATGCGGCAGACTCATTCTTTGCACGTCAGGCTGTCGACGAGAACGGCATACCCCTGCCGGGCCGGCTGTACGCGGGTGTGCTGGCACCGGCTCACGGCTCGGTCCAGACGTCCGAGGCAAGAATTTTTGCCACGCTGATGCAGAGTGCTGCCCTCCTCGAGGGTGAGCCCGCAGACGTCGATCCCTGGTGGACGCTCCTCGTCTTCTTCAACTCGCTAAGGGAACTCGGTGGGGCGCTGACGCTGTTTTCCGCGGACACGCGCGAATACCTGCGCGTGATGCTCGGGCGGCACGGCGTCGACTACTCGCGCATCAGGCAGCTGTTCCGGGTGGAGGAGCTCACAAGTCGCATTCGCGGAGACCACATCCCGCGTCTCCTCGAGCAGTTGGAGGTGCGCCTTTCAAGTCCGGAGGGGAAGCATGAGGGAAGTTCACTGCCTACACCCGTCGACGCGTGCCTAGCCTCGAACATCATCGAGGTCGGGGTCGACATTCCTCGCCTGTCTCTGATGGCAATCGTAGGTCAGCCCAAGACAACTTCACAGTACATCCAGGTGTCCAGTCGGGTTGGTCGCGATACCAGCAAGCCCGGCCTCGTCGTCGTGATCTACGGCCAGACCAAGGCGCGAGACCGAAGTCACTACGAGAAGTTCAGGGCGTACCACCAGAAGCTCTATGCGCAGGTCGAGCCGACCAGCGTCACGCCGTTCAGCCCTCCTGCCGTGGATCGTGCTCTGCACGGCCTGTTGGTTGCCCTGGTTCGCCAGATGGGCAGCCGCGAGCAGGAAGCGTCCCTGCCAGACCCGTTTCCGCTGAAAGCGGGAAGCGCGCTCCGCGCCAGGATCGAGGGAATCATTCGTGATCGCGTCCTCTCGATCGCCCCGCACGAAGAGAACTCCGTGATGCGGAAGCTCCAGCAGAGGCTCGACGAGTGGAAGGCATGGAGCCCCGTCGAATACGGCAGGTTCGGACAGCCACCCGAGGACGCACCGCTGATGCATCCAGCGGGAACTGCGGAGCGCCCCGAGTGGAATCACCGCAGTTGGGCCACGATGTCGTCCCTTCGAAATGTCGACGCCAGCTGCGAGGCCGACGTCACCGATGCATACATTCCGACTCCCGGAGCTCAACCATGAACCGACCTGTTCGCCGGTCCCAGGCGATCTCGCCCTTTGGCATCGGTGCGCTCATCGACTTCCCCGGCCCAGTCTCGCTTGTGCACGCCGGCCTCGACGCTTGGCCGTTCGACCCCGCCAAGCCGGAGCATCGCGAATTTAAGGTCGAGGATGAACCCAGGCTTGCCCGGCGCCTGGGGGTCGACTTCTTCGTGCAGCCGCCCGACTTCCGCATGGCGAACGGTGCAGGATCAACGGAGGCGGTGAATGTAGGGCTGAAGCTGCCATTTCTCCGATTCCCGCTCTGGCACTCCTGCCCTCGGTGCGGACGCATGTTCGAGACCAGGTACCAGGACCGCTCAGCCCCGCAATGCACCGGGCCGGTGGGAAGTGGAGGCGACAAGGGCAAGACACACAAGGCCCGCCGAACCGTGCAGGTTCGATTCGTCACCGTCTGCCGCGACGGACACATGCGCGACTTTCCGTGGATCGAGTGGCTTGGGCTCGAACCTGAAGAATGGAACCGTACGCGATCGGACCGGTGGCTTCGTCTGCTTTCCACGGGTTCGGCGTCGATCGCAGGAGTCATCGTGGTTGCCGAGCGCCAGCAGGCGGACGGTGTCGTCGAGGTCAAGCGCCGCTCCCTGACTGGTGCGTTCGGCGGCGAACTCGGTGTGAAATGCGACTCGCAGGTACCCGCTCTGGGCATCGGTGATGGAGGCGACGACCCCGGCGAAGCTTGTCCGCAGAAGCTACAGGCCGTGCTGCGCGGCGCGAGCAATCTGTACTTTTCCGATGTCCGGAGCTCCATCTACATCCCCGAGGTGAAGGACGCGTCATTCCCTCAGGACGTTCTGGATATTCTTGAAGACCATGAGTTCAAGCAGGAACTTCTGAACGCGGCGATCCTTTCCGAGAAAGGAACGCTCTCGCGAAAGGCGGTGAGCGTCATGCTCAAGAGGCGACGCCCCGAATCGGAAGTCGACCCTGCCATCCTCGCAGAGGCAGCGAACAAGCATGTCCTGCACGAGGCACTGACCCAGCATCGTCAGACGGCCACACTGCTCGCCATAAGAGCAAAGAACAACGAGGGTTGTCTGACGGCGGCGATCATCGGCGAAGTGATCAGCGCATCGCTCGTCTCCGAATGGGAGATCGATCCCGCCTTGCTCGTTAGCCAGCTCACCCACTGGCTCGAGACGAGACTCGACGACTCACCGGGCGATGGACAGACCGCCGGCGCCGAAGTCGCGGAGGGGGCGTTTCGCTTCGAGGAGTATGCGACCTTCTGCCGCGACGGGCAGGAGGGCATGCCGAAGATCAACCTTCTGGTTCGAAGCCACTCGATTGAATCGTATGAACCTGTGGTTCGAGATCGATTCAGTCGGATCGCACTGCTCGACAAGCTGCGTGAGACCCGCGCTTTCGTCGGCTACAGCCGGCTGTTTGCCGCGTCGTCGCAAGACTCCGACAAGCGCTGGAAGCTGATTTCACGCGCGCGGAAAAACTGGCTACCTGCGGTCGTGGTTCGAGGAGAAGGCATCTTCCTCGTGTTCGACGGCGCGAAGCTGGATCGCTGGCAGTCTGCGTACGGGGCGTTCCACCGTGAACGTCTCGTGCAGGTAAACAGGAACGTGCATGCCCAGGCGAGCCGGCGCGAGACTCACGCCTCTGATGTGGATCCGAAGTTCGTCCTGCTGCACACGTTCGCACACGCCCTGATCAACCAGCTGACGTTCGATTGCGGGTACGGCTCATCCTCCCTACGGGAGCGGATCTACTTCTCGGACGAGCACACGCGAATGAGCGGAGTGCTGATCTACACGGCTGCTGGTGACTCGGAGGGAACGATGGGAGGCCTGGTTCGCATGGGATCTCCGGCCTTGCTCGAACCCACCATCGCTCGCGCCATCGACCGCGCTCGGTGGTGCTCAAGCGACCCTGTCTGCATCGAAAGCCTCGGCCAGGGCCCCGACAACTGCAACCTGGCCGCCTGCCATTCCTGTGCGCTTCTCCCGGAGACTTCCTGCGAGCAGCAGAATCGACTTCTCGATCGCGGGGTTCTTGTCGGCACGCTGGATCGCCCGGAAACGGGCTTCTTCTTTCAGGAGACATGAGCGGCCTCGCCGTCGATTTGCGAAGCGGACTCGCCGACCAGTAGTTTTCCGCATCCAGAAGAAGTGGCCCCGACGATCAACGATCGCCGGAGCCAAGCGGCTGGCTAGGAAGCGCCGCGGCTACTCGCGCCAGCCGCTCGAAATCGGAGGAATCCAGAGCTATGCCTTCCATGGAACTATTCGCGTCTACGGCGTGCACAGCCCCGCCGCGCTTGACGCGGCGCCAGCAGGTCAGGCTCCAGCAGGCTTGCGCATTCGTTTTACGGCTCGCCGAAGGCCCGCACTCAGGTTGCCGTCTCCAATCAGCTCAGCCTTGGCAATCGTTTCCTCATCGAGCATCACATTGACCCGCCGCATCGGTATGGTGTGAAGAGGCTTTGCGCCTGCTCCGTCCCGCTTACCTCCGCGCTGCTTGCTAACCATTCGTCATGGCCGCAGTCCGCGCGAACAAGGTCTTTGCTTTCCGTCTCGCCTGAGGCGGCTGCAGGGCCGCATTCATGCCTCCACTAAGTCGGCGATCAAGTACACGTGTGTCGGCTTTATTCGCATGTCGCAGATGAACTCCACGAGCACCCGATCGCCCCGAAGTTCGAGAATGACGAATCGCTCGGTTTCTTCGTCTGGGCTCTTGGGCACTGCGAACCTGACCGTTTGGCCAACCTGCAGTTCAGCGCATGTGCTTGGAATCATTTTGATAATATACACACGCAATCAATGGCGCGGCAAATTTTGGCCTTGTTGAACGCGAGAACATGGTAAGAATTCGTGCCCTAGTGCCGCGTAGCTTGCGGCCTATGCACCCTTGGCGGGGACGCAGCATCCCATCTACGTTGGCAAGGCCGACCCGGTCGACGCAACGGCGAAAGAGCCCATATCGCAAGGCCAGAAGCTGGCTGCTCGCCTGCGCGAGCACGCCAAGACCATCGGGAAGGCAAGGACGACCCTGCACTGCGCAGATCAAGCTTTCTGTCCCCGATGAAGAGAGACCACCGGCGCGCCTTGGCGCAGCTGGTCCAGATAGTCCGCCCACGTCTGCAGCATTTTGCGCCGCTGTTCGACGAACTCAGTGCGGTTGTACGCACGGCCAAGGTTGTCGCGGACCGAGTGCGCCAGCTGCGCCTCGATCACGTCGGGATCAAACCCGAGCCGCTCCTGAAGCATCGTCCGCGCCGTTGCGCGAAAGCCGTGGCCGGTCACCTCATCAGCCGAAAAGCCCATGGCACGGAGCGCTGCGTTGATGGTGTTCTCACTCATGGCGCGGTCGTGATGTCGCTCGCCACGAAAGACCATCGCGGCATGTCCGGTCAACGCGTGGAGCTCGCGCAGCACGGCCACCGCCTGCTTCGGGAGCGGGACGAGGTGAGGCGCACCATGCAGCTTCTGGCGCAGTTCCCGCTTCATGCGCATGGCTGGTACTGTCCATAGGGCGCCGTCCAGGTCAATTTCCGTCCACTCGCCGAAACGCAACTCTCCGGGGCGCAGCAACAGCATCGGCGCCAGCTTGAGGGCCGCGCGCACAACCGGGGTCGCGGCGTAGTAGTCGATGGCGCGCAACAGCTCCCCGAGACGCTTGGGCTCCGTGATCGCCGGAAAGTGTTTGACGTACGGCTGCCGCAGCGCGCCCTTGAGGTCACGTGCTGCATTGCTTGATGCCTTGCCGGTCGCAACGGCGTAGCGAAGGGCTTGGCCAGAGTCCTGCAGCGCCCGGTGTGCCGTCTCAATCACCCCACGCGCTTCGATGCGCCTCATGACCTCGAGAAGCAGAGGTGCCGTCACCTCAGCCACTGGGACCTTGCCAATCCACGGGAAGACGTCGGCCTCGAGGCGCGCGATGATCTTGTCGCTGTAGCTTTTTGCCCAGCTGTCTTTCTTCACACCGAACCACTCGCGCGCGACGGCCTCGAACGAGTCAAGCGGCGGTAGCCCCTGCGCCTCCCGCTCTTGGGCGGCGCGCGCCTCCACGAACGAGGCCTTCGCGGCCCGGCGCTTCTGACTCGGATCGATGCCTTCGGCAAGCAACTGCCTGGTCGCGTCCGCCTTGCGCCGAGCGATGGCCAGGGTGGTGTCTGGGTAGGTGCCCAGCGAGAGCATGTTGCGCTTGCCAGCAAAGCGGTAGTCGAAACGCCAGCCATGCGACCCGCCCTTGACGAACAGGAGCAGGACCAGCCCGTCACCATCGCTCAGCCGCGTTCGAGCGTCTCCGGGCTTGATCGCCTTGATGGTGGCGTCGGAAGTGATCAGGTTGCGCGGCATGGAGTAACTTTCTGGCCTAGCCCACGCTTCGAGGCCGGTTACTGCCAAAGTTACTCCGCCAAACGGAAGAACTCAAGGGATCGGATGCAACCGCTTGAGACGCAAAAAAGCCCTAGAGCGTTGATTCTCTAGGGCTTCTTGGACTTCCTGGGACCTCTTGGGATTCCCCGGAACGACGTTTTGGTGGCCTGGGGCGGAATCGAACCACCGACACGCGGATTTTCAATCCGCTGCTCTACCAACTGAGCTACCAGGCCTTGGGTCTTCACCGGCAGCCGGATTGGCCGCTCAGCGAAGTCCGCGACTGTAGCACAAGCGGCGGCGCTTTGGCTACGTCAGGCACCACTGCCGCGCTTGTTGCGGCTCAGGTCAACACCCAGCTGCTTGAGCTTGCGGTAGAGGTGGGTGCGCTCCAGGCCGGTCTTCTCGGCCACGCGCGTCATGGAGCCGTTTTCCTTGGCGAGATGGAACTCGAAGTAGCTCTTCTCGAAGGCATCGCGCGCCTCGCGCAGCGGGCGGTCGAGCTCGAAAGTCTGCTCGGAGGCCAGCGCGTGGTTGCCGCTGCCACCGCCGGGCATGTGGCCGGACAGGCTGACGCCCTGGCTGGGCGTGACGGGCATGCCCAGGTTGAGGCCGGACGAGGGCTCGGGGCGGGAGTAGCTGGGCAGGCCGATGGCGGCCGGCGCCGGGCGAGCCGGAGCGGTCTTGACCAGGGCTTGCTCGACGGCGCGCAGCAGCTTCTGCAGCGTGATGGGCTTTTCGAGGAAGGCGATGGCGCCGAACTTGGTCGCCTCCACCGCCGTGTCGATGGTGCCGTGGCCGCTCATCATGATGACGGGCATGGTGAGCAGGCCGGCGCCGCCCCATTCCTTCAGCAGCGTGACGCCGTCGACGTCGGGCATCCAGATGTCGAGGAGGACGAGATCGGGTCGCTTGCGCTCGCGCGCCGCCCTCGCCTGGGCGGCGTTCTCGGCAAGCTCGATGGTGTGCCCCTCGTCGGTGAGGATCTCTGACAGCAGGGCGCGAATGCCCAGCTCATCGTCGACAACAAGAATCGTGGCCATGAATCCTTAGGTCCTGGCGCTCGCGCCACCGGGCTCGGTGGCCGGCGCAAGATTTGAAAATGATAGCGAAACTTGCGCGCCGGTCACCGGCAGCTCCGTTCCTTCATCGGTAGGAGAGCCCGCATCCGCAGCGGCATGCAGGTTGCGCAAGGAGATGCGGGCGCCGTGTTCGTCGGCAATTTTCTTCACAACGGCCAGGCCCAGGCCCGTGCCTTTGGTCTTGGTCGTCACATAGGGTTCGAAGGCGCGCTTGAGCACCTTCTCGGCAAAACCGGGGCCGTTGTCGATGATGTGCAGGCGCACGGAGCGCGGCGCGCCGGCGTCGGTCAGCGACAGCGAGGAGCGCACGGTAACGCGGCCGTCGGGGCGATCCTGCACAGCGTCCAGCGCGTTCTGCACGAGGTTGTGGATGACCTGGCGCAGCTGGCTGGCGTCGCCCTTGATGTGCAGCAGGCTGGGCGCGAGATCGGTGAGCAGGCGGCCCTTCTCCTGCGCCTCGGCGTAGAGGCTGAGCACCTCGTGGATGAGGCCGTTGAGCTCCAGGGGCTTCAGCTGCGCCGACGGCAGGCGGGCGTAATCGCGGAACTCGTTGACGAGCTGCTTCAGCGCCTGCACCTGGTTGACGATGGTGGCCACCGAGCGCACGAGCATGGCCTGGTCGCTGCCCTCCAGCTTGGCTTCGAGCTTGTGCTGCAGGCGCTCGGCGGAGAGCTGGATGGGCGTGAGCGGGTTCTTGATCTCGTGGGCCAGGCGGCGGGCGACCTCGCTCCAGGCCGCCGAGCGCTGGGCGGAGACGACCTCGGAGATGTCGTCAAAGACGACCAGGCGGGCGCCATAGGGCAGTGGCGCGCCACGCACGAGCAGGGCGAGCGCGTGCCGCTTGGGGTCGAGCTGGAGCTCGAAGGATTCCTGCCAGAGCTCTCGGTCCATGTCGGCCGCGCCGTCGTTGCTGAGGCTCTGCTCGAAGCGCTGCACCAGCGAGGCGGAGAAGTCGGCAAGACCTGGCACATCGGCCAGCGGGCGGCCGATGTAGGCCGACAGCGGCAGGCGCAGGATGCGCGTGGCGCCTGGGTTGACGGTCTCGATGTGGCCATCGGGGTCGAAGACGAGGACGCCGGCGGTGAGGTTGTCCAGGATGGTCTGCAGGTGGGTGCGGGCGGCGTCGAGCTCGGCCACCGTGCGCGAGACCTGGGCGCGCGCGTCGGCGAGCTGGCCGGTCATGTCGGCAAACGATCGTGTCAGGCCGCCCAGTTCATCGCGCGAGGCAAGCACCGGGCGCACGGAGAGGTCGCCCTGGGCCACCATGCGCACGCCGTCGGCCAGCATCAGCAGCGGCCGCGCGAGCTGGTTGCCGAGCGTGACGGCCAGCAGCAGCGCGGCGAAGACAGCCAGGATGAGCACCAGCGTGAGCGTGCCGAGGTACATGCGGCGCAGGCCGACGCGTTCCAGCGCGCGCTGCTGGTATTCGCCGTTGGCCGTCTGCACGGCCAGCGCGTTGGCGAGCGTGCTGGCCGGCACGCGCTGGATGACCATCAGGTAGCGCTCGCCCAGGCCCAGGCGCAGTTCGGTGTTGGGCAGCAGCGCCAGCGCGCGGATCTGGGCACCGCCCTGCAGGGCTGCGGCCTCGTCTTCCAGGCCTTCGAGCTGGCTGACCGGCCCCCCGCCTCGCGCACGGCTCAGCATGCTGTCACTGGGCCGATCAGGCGTCAGCTGGCGGGTATCGCCACCGCCCTCCAGCAGGATCTGGCCTTTGCCGCCAACGATGGCGACGGTGCGGGCGCCGAGCTTCTCGCGCAGGCGCTCCAGCGCGAGAAGCTGGGGCGTGTTGTTGTCGGCCAGCTGCTCGGCGGCGTCGCGGGTCTTGGCGCCGAGGTCGGCCACCATCGCGTCCAGCGTGCCGCGGCCGAGGTTGAGGCCGGCCTCAAGCGCGCTGGCCAGGCGCACGTCGAACCAGGTCTCGATGCTGCGGTTCACGAACTGGTAGGAAACGGCGTAGATCATCAAACCGGGCACGACGCCGACGAGGGCAAAGATGCCGGCGAGCTTGAGCAGCAGCCGGCTGCCGAAACGGCCGCTGCGCACCCGCACGAAGAGCCGCACGGCGGCGGTCAGGATGATCAGGGTCAGCACGGCGGCGACACCGACGTTGACCCAGTAAAGCCAGTGGTAGTGGCGCTCGAAGAAGCCGCGCTCGGAGGTGGTGCCGACGATCAGCACGAAGGCCAGCACACCGGCCACGCCCGTGAGGGTCACCAGCGTGATGACCCAACCCCAACGCGACGCTTTCGTCATTTAAGGGAAAAGTCGGGCGCGAAGTTGCGCTTCTGCTCGATGCTGAGCGCAAAGCCCGACTGCAGGCCGATCTGCATGGGGCGGGGCAGCTGGGTGACGTCGAGCTTGTAGCTGAACTCGAGGTAGTAGCTGCCTCCGTCCTCGATGTCCTTGGGCTCCGCGATGCGCCARTTGCTGATGCCGCGGATGACGCTCAGGGCTTCGTCCAGCGTGGCAAAGCTCTGGTGCAGGCCGCCGTTGGAGATGCGGTACTGGCGCGTCAGCGACTGCCAGGCCAGCCGCCAGGTGCGCTCGGCCTGGGCGATGCGGGCGTCGCGCCAGTACCAGCGGTTACGCAGCACCTGGGCCTCAGCCACGAAGTACAGCGGCACGCCCTTGTGCAGCGCGTCCTCGGCCAGGCGGCCGAGTTCGAAGCGGGTCGTGAAGCTCAGCTCCAGCCCGTCGTCCGCGCGCCGCGTGGTCAGCTGGGCCAGCTCGACGCCATCGGCCCGCGCAGCGCCCGGCAACAGGGCGAGCAGCAAGGCGACGAAGGCAGCGATGGCGATGCGGGCGAACAAGTCAGGGTTTCGTGATCAGGGCGTAGAAAAAGCCGTCCAGGGTCGGCAGAGGTCGTTCCGCATTCTCGGCCACGGGCAGCAGGTGACCCGTGAACCCGGGCACGGCAGGGGACTTCGCGTCAGGCTGGCGTTGCAAAAATGCGTCGAGCTGGGCCTGACCCTCGGCGCGGAAGACCGAACAGGTGGCATAGACGAGGCGCCCGCCCGGCGCCAGCAGCGGCCACAGCGCGTCCAGCAGCTCGGCCTGGATGCGGGCCAGCGCGGCGATGTCGTCCGGCCGGCGCAGCCAGCGCACGTCGGGGTGGCGGCGCACGATGCCGGAGGCGCTGCAGGGGGCGTCCAGCAGGATGGCGTCGAACAGCTGGCCGTCCCACCAGGTGGCCGGCTGGCGGGCGTCGGCGGCCTTCAGCGTGGCCGTCTGGCCCAGGCGGTTGAGGGTGTCCTGCACGCGGGTCAGGCGCTGGGCGTCGGCGTCCAGCGCGGTGAGCTGCAGGTCGGGCTGCAGCTCCAGCAGGTGGGCCGTCTTGCCGCCGGGCGCGGCACAGGCGTCCAGCACGCGGGCGCCAGGTTTGAGGCCGGCACCGATCAGCAGGGGCGCGGCGAGCTGCGCGGCGGCGTCCTGCACGGAGACCAGGCCTTCGGCAAAGCCCGGCAGGGCCGTGACGGGGGCCGGCTTGTCGAGGACCAGGGCCTGGGGCGTGGGTGCGCCGAGAACCTGGGCGCCCATGCCGAGGCCGGCCAGGCGCTCGGCGTAGTCGGCGGCGGACGTGCGCCGGGCGTGCACGCGCAACGTCATCGGCGGCGGGCGGTTGTTGGCGGCCAGGATGGCCTGCCACTGCGCCGGCCAGTCCTGGCGCAGCTTCTCGACCCACCAGGCCGGGTGGTTGAAGGCGCCCAGCGGGCTGCGCTCGGCGGCGGCCACGAGGGCGTCGCGCTCACGCAGGAAGCGGCGCAGCACCGCGTTGATGAAGGCCGCGCTGGCCGGCGCGCGCTGCTTGGCGGCCTTGACGGCCTGGTCGACGAGGGTGTGGTCGGCATACATCGGCGTGTTTGCCGGCTCGGGATCGGGCCACAGCAGCGCGAGTGAGACGAGCAGCAGTGCATCCACACGCGGCGGCGGCGCCTTGGGCGCGAGCTGCTGGCGGGCGGCCTCGGCGCCGCCCAGGCGGCGCAGCGCGGTGAAGGCCAGCGCCTGCGTGCCGGGACGCAGGTCGGCAGGCACGCGGCCCAGCAGCTCGGTGAGGGACTTGCCCTCGCGCACGCCCTGCACCGCGTCCGCCGCCTGGGACAGCAGCCGGTGCAGCGGAGCAGATTGGGGGCTTTGGGACATCGCTTCAGTGTAGAAGTGCTCTTTGCCGAGACAATCCGCGCCCATGAACGCCCCCGCCCCCGACGCCCCCGTCTCAGAGCGCATCCGCTACCGCCTCGTGTCGGCCGGCTGCCGTCACCACGCCAACGACAACATTGCCGCCTACGTCGAGCCGGGCGAGCTAGACGCATTGCAGGCCGAGGTGCAGGCCAAGATGCAGGAGGTGCTGAAGAGCCTCGTCATCGACACCGACAGCGACCACAACACGCAGGAAACCGCCAAGCGCGTGGCCAAGATGTTCGTGCGCGAGGTCTTCGCCGGCCGCTACACCAGCCAGCCCACGGTCACCGAGTTCCCCAACGTCAGCCGACTGAACGAGCTGATGATCGTCGGCCCGATCACCGTGCGCAGCGCCTGCTCGCACCACCTCTGCCCCATCATCGGCAAGGTGTGGATTGGCATCATGCCCAACGAGCATTCCAACCTGATCGGCCTGTCCAAGTACGTGCGCCTGTGCGACTGGATCATGAGCCGCCCGCAGATCCAGGAAGAGGCCGTCATCATGCTGGCCAACGAGCTGGAGAGCCGCGTCAAGCCCGACGGCCTGGCCGTCGTCATGGAGGCCGACCACTTCTGCATGCACTGGCGCGGCGTGAAGGACATCGAGGCGGCCATGACCAACAGCGTCATGCGCGGGGCGTTCCTGACCGATCCCAACCTGCGGCGGGAGTTCCTGTCGCTGATGCCCAAGAAGTCGGCGGGCTGAAGCTCAGAGCTTCATACCGAGCCAGGCGGGGCTGATGCATTTGGGGCCGAGCGCCGGGCCGCTCCCAAGCCGGCCCGCTTGGGCGATGTGCGTGCGGCTCAATGCCGCATGCATCGCCGTCCCCTCGGGGGACCGACCAAGTCCGCCCGCGTTCAGCGCGGCGGATTGGGCGAGGGGCTCACAGCGACCTTGCCTCGCTAAAACCGTACAGGTTCGCCAGCACCCGCGTCGGGAACTGGTGCAGCGCCTCGTTGTACTGCCCCACGGCCTGGTTGAAGACCTGGCGGGTGAAGGCGCGCTGGCGTTCGATGAGCTTCAGCTCGCTGATCAGCGCGTCGATCTCGGTCTCGCTGCGCAGCTCGGCCTGGTGGTCCAGCAGCGACATCAGCCGGGTGAGCGCCGCCGCGTGCAGCGCCCCCGCCACGGCCAAGCTGCCGGCCGGGTCGGGCGCCCAGGGCTTGGCGCGCAAGGCCTGGGTGGCGGCCTGGGACTCGGTCTGCGCGCCGGCCAGCGCGTCGAAGGTGGCCTGCTCGCTGGGCAGGCGCGGGGCGACGATGGCCAGCAGCTTGTCGCAGACCTCGCCGCGCTCCTTCAGGTGAGCGTCGAACTGCGTGAAGGCCTCGCCGATGGCATTGCGCAGCGACATCAGCCGGTTGTAGGCGCCAATGCCCCAGAAGAACAACAGCGCCGCCGCGGCGACGCCACCCCACTGCCACGCCGTCATGCGCCGGCCTTGTACTGCGCGAAGCCGCGCGCCCGGAGCGCACAGGCCGGGCAGTAGCCGCAGCCATGGCCCCAGTCGTGCAGCTCGCCGCGCTCGCCGAGGTAGCAGGTGTGGGTCTCTTCGACGACCAGCTTCACCAGCGCCTCGCCGCCCAGGCTCTCGGCCAGGCGCCAGGTGGCCGCCTTGTCGATGAACATCAGCGGTGTCTCCAGCGTCATGGGCGAATCCAGGCCCAGGCTGAGGGCGACCTGCAAGGCTTTGAGCGTGTTGTCGCGGCAGTCCGGATAGCCGGAGAAATCGGTCTCGCACATGCCACCCACCAGCACCGTCGCGCCACGGCGGTAGGCCAGCGTCGCGGCAAAGGTCAGGAAGAGCAGGTTGCGCCCGGGCACGAAGGTGTTGGGTAGGCCGTTGGCCTGCAGCTCGATCTCGCGCTCGCTGGTGAGGGCCGTGTCGCTGATCTGGCCCAGCAGGCTCAGGTCCAGCAGATGGTCGGCGCCGAGCTTGCTGGCCCAGTGCGGGAACTGCCGCGCGATCTCGGCGCGCACGGTGTTGCGGCAGTCCAGCTCGATGCGGTGGCGCTGGCCGTAGTCGAAGGCCAGCGTCTCGACCTCGGCGTAGCGGTCCAGCGCCCAGGCCAGGCAGGTGGTGGAATCCTGGCCGCCGGAAAAAAGCACGAGCGCTTTGCGGGTATCGGTCATGGGCGGGATGCTAAATGCTGCCGTCACCGGGATGGCTCCGGGCGCGCAGACCGCCGCTCGCACACGGTGAGCAACCAGCCCGCCCTCTCAGGGGCCGACCGCCGGCACTCGGCGGCGTCAGGGAGAAACCCCTGCAGAAGTTCAGCCTGCAGGCCCCGGGGCAAGTACGGAAGCGTCGCCAGCAGCGCGGCCCGCATGTGGCGGGTCTGCGCGTCATTGTCCTGGCGCAGCCGCGGAAAGTCCGGCGACATACACAACGGCCGATCGTCCATGGGATGGGCGCGCAGCCGCTGCAACGCATAGTCGTTGCGCAATTCACCTGCCTGTGGGCTGTCGTCGGACAGCATGTTCTGCGGCAGGCGCGGGCAGCCGCCCCCTTCGCGCTCCGCAGCCAGCAACGCCCCGACCAGCGCCGCCCGCCGCTGCGGCCAGAGCAGGTTCAGCACCTGCAGAGGTTCGAAGCGCTCCATCAGCGCCGCGGACTCCGGCGCGACCAGGCTGCGGGCCAGGCTGCGGCCGATCACGTCGCGCATGAAGTCCCCGGCTCTGCCATCGGGCTGCTGCTGCAAGGCGGCAAGCGCGGCACGACTGGCCACGGCACCCCGCAGGGAAGGCGCCAGCCGCTTCAGCTCTGCATCCAGCCTGCCCAGCGCCGCAGCCAGCGCGGGGTCCGCCGGCAGGACATCTGCCCACAGCGACAACAGCAGCACGCAATCGTCCGGCCCGCGCCCCGTACAACCCTGCGCGTCGAGCGTGCGGGCAAACTTGCCGGCAAGGTGTTCAGCCAAACGCTGGCTCGCCGCAGGGCCATGCCTCAGTCGGGCCTCGGCGGGCGAGTACCTCGCCTCAAGACGGCCCAGACACTCGGAAAATCTCAGGCTCTCCGGCCCAAAGGCTTGCGCTGCCACCGGCAATGCCTCCACCAGCGTGCGCATGGACTCGTCGAACGCCACCTGTTCCGGCGCCCACCAGGCTCCGCCGGGCATGCAGGCCCACAAGGCCACGAAGGCCGCAGGCTCGGCCTCCCAGTTGGCCGCCGGCCCGACAGGCCAGGGCAACGGCTTTGCCGAACGGGCTTGCCGAGCCTGCACGAGCTCGGCAGGAAACCAGCGCTGCATCTTCGCGAGAACGTCTGACGGMTTGTCGAAGCCCAGCCGCTCCGAACCACTGCCGAAATAGGCCAGGGCCTGCTGTCGCGTGCGCAGGCTCAGCTCCGGCCAAGCCGGCGACTCCATCAAGCGGTCGACGCGCTGGCGGATTTCCAGCGTGCCCTTGATCTGGCTCAGCCCTTCTTCGGCTGTGGCGGCCACGCGGTAAACGTCGGCCTTGGCGGCCTCCATTTCGGTGTCGTCCATCGCGAGCGCTGGACTAGCCAGGCCCGCCAGAACCGTCCAGGCCAGCGCCAGGCGCAGGGCGGCAAATACCCTCATCCGCACACTTCGTTCCCCGGCGCCCGGCCCAGTCGGGTGGTGGAGTCCTGGCAGCCGGAGAAAAGGACCAGGGCATTGCGCGGGTAGGTCATGGGCGGGATGCTACCTTTGCCCTCTCACAGGCTTCACGCTCTCCCATGCCTCACCTCCCGAACTCCTGGCTTGCCGTCTGCGCCGCGGCGCTCGCCCTGCACGCCGCAGCCCAGGCCCAGTCGTCCCGCATCGACGAAGTCCTCGTCTACCCCGGCGGCGCCCAGGTCACGCGGCTGGCCACGGTGGCGGCCGGCGCGCGCGAGCTGGTGCTGACCTGCCTGTCGGCGCGCTTCGACCCCGACTCGCTGCAGATCGCCGCGCCGGCCGGCGTCAATCTCGGGCCGGTGCAGATCGAGACGCTGCCGCGCGAGCGCGCGCCGGAGTGCGCCAACAGCCCGCTCGATGAGCAGCTGCGCAAGCTGGAAGGTCAGCGCGACGTGCTGGCGGCCGAGTCGAGCGCGCTGGAGACCAGCCTGGGCTACCTGAAGGCGCTGGGCGGTGGCGAGGCGCGCTCGACGCCGGCCACCGGCATCGCCGCCACGGCCGACAGCATCCGCAAGACGGCGCAGGACGCGCTGCTGAGGCAGGCCCAGTTGAGCCGCCAGATCGCCGACATCGAGAAGCAGCTCGCGCCACTCAAGGGCGAGCGCGACCGCGTGGCCGCCGCCAACCCGCAGTGGCGCAGCCTGCGCCTGCGGCTGTCCACGGCGCGCGAGGCCGAGCTGAAGCTGAACTACCGCGTGGCGCAGGCCGGCTGGGCACCCAGCTACCGCGCGCTGCTGGACACCGCCAGCGGCGCACTCAACCTGGAGCGCCTGGCCCAGGTGTCGCAGCAGAGCGGCGAGGACTGGAAGAACGTGACGCTTCGGCTGTCCACGGCGCAGGCGTCGCAGAAGGTCGGCCAGAACCCGCCGTGGCCGTGGAAGCTGGACCTGCAGCCGCCGCCCGCCAAGATGGCCGAGACGCGCGCCATGCCGATGGCCGCGCCGCCCCCGCCGCCGGCGCCCGTCGCCGCCATGGCTTCACGCGCCAGGGACGAGCCCGAGCAGGAACGCTTCGATCTCAGCGTCTTCCAGGGCGCCTTCGCCACCGAGTTCGTGCTGCCGCTGCGCGGCAACATCGACAGCGGCACGCAGCGCGCCAGCCTGTCGCTGGGCACAGAGAAGCTGCAGGCCAGGGTGCTGGCCCGCGTGCAGCCGCAAAGCGAAGCGGCGGCCTATCTCGTCGCCGACACGCCCAGGCCCACCGGTGCGTGGCCGCGCGGCGCGCTGCAACTGGTGCGCGACGGCGCGCTGGTGGGCAACAGCACGCTCAACATCGCCAGCGGCGAGGAGCGGCTAGAGCTGCCCTTCGGCCGCGACGACGCCGTGCGCGTGCAGGTCGAGCCCGAGCAGCGCAACGCCGCCAACACCGGCTTCATCGGCGCGCGCGCCGAGCACCGCTACGGCCGCGCCTGGGTCATCGAGAACCGCCACACGGCGGCCATCACGCTGCAACTCATCGAAGCCGCACCGGTGTCGCAGCACGAGGACATCAAGGCGCAGGCCCAGTTCAGCCCGGCGCCCACAACGCAGGCCTGGCGCAAGCAGCCCGGGCTGGTGCTGTGGGAGCTGCCGCTGGCGGCAGGACAGAGCCAGCGGTTCACGGCGGACTATGTGATCAGTGCGCCGAAGGAGGCGCAGGTGACGGGGTTGCGTTAAGGGGAACACCGTTTGCCCCGACCAAGCCTGCGAAACAGCCGAGGTGCCGTCATGGCGAAGTTCATCACCGTCGGGTATGGCGATGAGAGTGGTTACAACCGGACCGATCCCGCCGTGCGCGACGCCTCGCATGCGCACGATGCCCACCTGAAGGAAGGCGGCACCCTGATCGGCCGGGCGGGCACGCCCGTGCAGGTCCGCAACCCCGACGGTGCGGGCGTGCAAACCGCGGACGGGCCCTATCTGCGCAGCGACTTGCCGATTGCAGGCTTTGCCGTCATCGATGCAAAAGACCTGCGGGAGGCCATTGCACTGGTGTCGAAGTCACCGTGTGCGGTGGCGCATGGCGTGGTCGAGGTGTGGCCGCTTCAAGAGATGTCCTGAAGCGGCCGCTCCGCCGCGCTTCTGCTCCCAGCGTCAGGCGGTGGCCGGCAACCTGGGCTCGGCGAACACCAGTTCCGCCCCCGCCTCGCTGCCGATGATGGCGCCGCGGTCGAAGACCAAGGCCAAGGGCGCGACGGCGCCCTCGCCGGCCGGCACCTGGAACTCCAGCGTGTTGGAGCCGCTGCCGCCGACGTAGCGCGCGCGGCGGCCGGGGCCCAGCGCCAGTTCGGGCGCGCCCTTCACGGTGACGAGGCGGTCAAACGCGACGGCGTAGCGATCAACCCGCACGCCGACCGCAATGGCGCGCGGCCCCTGGCGGCTCTCCGGGTCCCAGGAGCCGCCGAAGGTCCAGCGGGCGGTGATGTCTTCGGCCCGCGGCGCACCCACCGCATGCGCAAGGTTGTCGGCCAGCCAGCCGAAGTCGCCGCTGCGGCGATGGCTGTTGTGGAAGTAGCTGCGCACACCCACGCTCGTCTCGCGGGCGATCTTCTCGTTGGCGGCGATGTCCTTCTCGCTCGGCGTGCCGCCATCGAGCGGATAGCGCACGAGGTAGGGCGGCTTGTCGCGCAGGCGCTCGGAAAAGCTGCAGTCGACGAAGAAGAACTGCGCGTCGCGGTGGGCGCGAGCGAGGAAGAAGTCGGGTGGGCCGTCGACGCGCGTGCGGCGGATGACGAACTTCTTGTCGGCGTTGTTGTTGCCGCCGTCATGCCAGAACGCCGCCTCGGCCTTGGGGTAGACCTGCGCTATGTCGCAGTCGGTCATGTAGCACCAGCCGCGCGGGCAGACGAAGTCCACCGAGCCGATGACGCGCAGGCCACGGTGGTAGTAGCGGCCGCCGTCCTCGGTCAGCGGCGTGGCGCCGGGGCCGCTGGACAGGCCAGCCTCCTCGCGCGACTTGCCCTGGCGCCACAGCGACAGCGTGTCGGCGCCGCGGCTCAGGATGTCGGCGTTCTGGATGATGGTGCGGTCCGCCCGCCCCAGCACCGCGAAGGCATGCGGGCCGGCGGTCTCGACGGTGTTGTGGATGGTGAGGTTCTCGGCGACGAAGTCATGCGCCGTCGACGAGATGTTGAGCACCGCCGTGCCGATGTCGTCCTTGGGCGCGCTGGCCGGCCGGTTCAACGCGATGCGCGTGCCGTGGCGGCTCTCGCCACGCAGCGTCACGTAGGCGGCGTCGACGCGGACGTGTTCTTCGTAGACGCCGTCGCGGACCAGCACGACGCGGCGCTCGCGGTTGTCCTTGGGGATGGATTGCAGCGCGGCGTGGACGGACGTGAAGTGGCCGGAGCCGTCCTTGGCGACGATGAGGTCGGGTTGGAGTTGGTAGGGGGCGGAGGCAATGCCGGGCACTGCGACTCCCGCCAACAGGCCGCCGATAGCACTGCGACGGTTGATCTGGAAAGCCTGTTCGACGCCTCTCATACCTTTCCTCCAAGTCCTGGGCGCCGAAGGACGCTCAGGGGACAGACTTACGCGAATACTTCGCAAGTTGATCAGCAGATCGCGGCAACGGGCCAGCAGCCAGAGCGACGACCGAAATGTCCAATGCGCCTGGATCCGTTGTCTTGATTCGTGCCGAATACCAGCGTTCTCTTGAGCAGCCCGAAACAAGCCAGTCTTGTTCGACCTGAGGCGGCATCGTTTCGCCCGCACCGCCCCTGAACCTTTGGCCCGTCGCCGAAAAGTAGTCGCTAGCGGACGCCCCCTCGATCGCGCAACCAGAGTCGGCGCGAAATTTCGCGATCACGCGCTCCATGGTTGTATCCAAGAGCTGCGGGGACGACCACAGAGAGCCAATGGGCGCCGCACATCCGAAAAGCGTCACTGCACCAAGGGCGCAGACGATAAAACGGCTCATTGATCCCCACCAAGTGCTTGAGGAAGGGTCGGCTGGCTCACCCCCTCACCTCACCCTGCCCCAACACCACCCACTTCATCGACGTCAGCCCCTCCAGGCCCACCGGGCCGCGGGCGTGGAACTTGTCGGTGGAAATGCCGATCTCGGCGCCCAGGCCGTACTCGAAGCCGTCGGCAAAGCGGGTGCTGGCGTTGACCATCACGCTGGCCGAGTCGACCTCGCGCAGGAAGCGCATGGCGTTCGGGTGGTTGGTCGTCAGGATCGCATCCGTGTGGTGTGAGCCGTAGCGGTTGATGTGGGCGATGGCTTCGTCGAGTGAATCGACCAGCTTGATGCTGATGATGGGCGCGAGGTATTCGGTGGACCAGTCTTCCTCGGTCGCGGCCACCGCGCCGGGCACCAGGGCCAGCGTGCGCAGGCAGCCGCGCATCTCCACGCCCTTGGCCTTGAAGACGGCCGCGATGCGCGGCAGGAAAGCCGGCGCCTGGGCCGCATGCACCAGCAGTGACTCGGTCGCGTTGCAGGGGCTGTACTTCTGCGTCTTGCCGTTGTCGACGACCTTCACGGCCTGTTCGAGGTCGACCTCGGCGTCGACATAGCTGTGGCAGTTGCCGTCCAGGTGCTTGATGACGGGCACCTTGGCTTCGGCGCTGATGCGCTCGATGAGACCCTTGCCGCCGCGCGGGATGATGACGTCCACCCATTGCGGCTGCGAGATCAGCAGGCCGACGGCGGCGCGGTCGGTGGTGTTGACGAGCTGCACGGCCGCACGCGGCAGGCTGGCTTCTTCGAGCGACGCGCTCACGATCTCGGCCAGCGCGAGGTTGGAATGAATCGCCTCCGAGCCGCCGCGCAGGATGCAGGCGTTGCCGCTCTTGATGGCCAGCGACGCGGCCTCGATGGTCACGTTGGGGCGGCTCTCGTAGATCATGCCGAACACGCCCAGCGGCACGCGCATGTGGCCGACGCTGATGCCGGTGGGGCGGCGCTTCACGCCGGTGATCTCGCCGACGGGGTCGGGCATGGCGGCGATCTGCTCGCAGCCTTCGGCCACGGTGGCCAGCGTCTTGGCATCGAGCTTCAAACGATCCCGCAGCGGGCCGCTCAGCTCGGCAGCGCCGGCCAGGTCGCGGGCATTGGCTTCGGCCAGCGCCGGGCCGGCCTCGCGCAGGCGGCGGGCCAGAGCCAGCAAGGCGTTGTTCTTGGCGGCCGTGGGGGCGGCGGCCATCGCGGTGGCGGCGGCGCGGGCGGCGCGACCGAGGTCGTCCATGTAGGCAGTCAGGCTCATGGCCGCCATTTTCATCGACGACCCCTCGCCTAGAGCTTCGTAAGGTCGGGCCCGCCCTCCGCGCCGAACCAAGCCTTGCTCAACGCCTGACGAGCGCTCTGCTCGGCGGCGGCGTCGCCGCGCTTCTTGTAGACCTCGGCCAGGGCGGCCAGCGCCCAGCCGTTGTTGCGCACGCGGGCCAGCGATTCGCGCAGCGCCGTCTCGGCCTCGTCCAGCCGGCCCTGGCGCAGGCGCACGGCGCCGAGGGACTGGCGCACCGGGTAGTACCAGTAGGGCGGCTCGGTGTAGGCCAGGCCGTCCTCGATGGCGACGGCCTGCTCCAGCGCAGTGGCCGCACCGGCCAGGTCGTCCTGCGCATCGGCCAGGCGGGCGGTGGCGACCAGGCGGGCCGTCTGCGCAATGGCCTTTGCGGGGATGCCCCAGGCGTCGAAGGGGGTGAAGTCGGCGCCCTCCAGCTTCGTCAACGCGGCGATCTCCTGCTGGGCTGCCGCCGCATCCTTGCGAGCGGCCTGGGCCACGGCCCGGGCGTAGTGGTACATGACCCGCACCAGCAGCAGGTCGTCGGCAGGAGCGGGCAGCGCCAGGATGACGTCAGGCGGACTGAACTGCGCATGCGTCGTGTAGGGCGCGGCCTTGACGGGCTGCATGATGGGGAAGGCCTTGACGACGTCGACCGGCATGGACGCATCCAGCCGGGCCGCCGCGTCCACCGCCGTGCGGCCGTCACCGCCCATCTGCGCCGACACCATCAGGAAGTGGATGTTGTGCGGGTAGTAGGCCGAGCGGTAGAGGGGATCGGACGGCGAGGTCTTGAAGTAGGCCTCGTCCACGGCGATGGCGCGGCGGTTCAGCTCCAGCGACTCGCGGTACAGGCCCACGCGGTAGTAGATGTGGGCCGGCATGTGGACGATGTGGCCGGCGCCGGGCATCAGCGCGGCCAGGCGGCGCGCGGGGGCCAGCGCGCGCTCGGGCGTCGTGGACGCTTCGACGGCGTGGATGTAGAGGTGGATGGCGCCGGCGTGGTCGGGGTTGCGCTTGAGCACGGTCTCCAGTGCCGCGACGATATCGGCCGCACGGCCCTTGGGTTTCGCGCCGCCGGCCTCCCAGTAGTCCCAGGGCTGGGTGTCCATCGCAGCCTCGGCGTGCAGCACCTGGATGAGGTCGTCGCCGGGGAAGTTCGCGGCCACGCGCTTCATCGCGTTGGCGTAGTCGGCGTCCAGCGGCGCGCGGTCGGCGGGCGGGTTGGGCAGGTAGCGGATCTGCAGGGCTTCGATGAGGGCCTTCTCGCGCGGCGGCAGGCCGCGCTTCAGCGCCTCCGCACGTTGCAGCGCGGCCCAGGCGGGCGCGACGGCCTCGGCCTGCATGGGCACGTTGATGTTGGGGCCGAGAACGAGGGCCTCGCCCCAGAAGCACAGGCCGCAGCGCGGGTCCAGCTTCTGCGCGGCCTGGAAGGACCGCTGCGCCTCGGCATGGTTGAAGGCCAAGGCCAGGCGCAGGCCCTGGTCGAAATAGGCCTGCACCTTGGGCGCGGCCTTGCCGAGCTTGAAGCTCATGGCGCCCAGGTCGCCGTAGAGCGGCACGTCGCCCGCAGCGGCCTTCATCGTGGCGGGCTGGAAGGGCGCGGTCTCGCTCTTGCGCGTGGCGGCGGCGAGCAGCGCCTGCAGCAGCAGGGGCTGGCCGCCGGCCGCCGCGCGGCACAGGCCGCCGCCGTCCAGCAGCGGGTCGAAGGCGGCCCTGGATGCACTGCCGGCAGGCAGGCCCGCGGCGGCAAGTGCACTGGCAGACACGAGGCGGAGGACGCGGCGGAGGAGCGGCTTCATGGAGTCTCCAGGCCCGGCAGGGGCGCCGCATCCTCCCACCGCCGCCGCCGCGTCACAACCTATGTCGGTGGGACGTCACTCCACGTCCAGCGTGTAGGTCACCGCCTGCGATATCCCCGGCAGGATGCCGCCGAAGTTCAGTGTGTAGCGGCCCTTCTTCAGCGGGCCCAGCGCCACGTAGAAGCCGTTGCCGGCGGCGCGCGTGTCGTCGTCCTCGKCGACATGGAAGCAGCGCCGCGTGGCCTGGCGGTGCGCGGCCAGGCCGTTGAAGCGCTTGCCGTTGACCTCCAGCACCAGGGCATCGGGCGCGGGCGTCAGGTCGGCGGCGCGCTTCTTGAGCGAGGCGCAGGACTCGTCCGCGTCATCGGGCTCGAAGGTGACGTAGTTGATCAGCGGGAAGAACAGCGTCTTGCCGGCCGGCACGCGGCAGCTGCGCACGGTGCGCGCCGTGCCGTAGGTACCGGCCAGGAACCAGACGGGGCCGTCCTGCCCGGCAGCGCAGAAGCGGCCGTCGCGGTCGGCGACGGGGCTCTCGTCGTCGTCGAAGGACCAGGCCCAGCGCCACCAGCGCTTGGACCATTCCTCCTGCGAGGCACCGGCAATGGGCTTGGCCGCAGGGATCAGCGGCACGGTCTGGGCCTGGGCGAGCGGGATGCCAAGCAGCAAGGCCGCGGCGAGGGTGAGCTTGAACTGCATCGGATTTACCTGGTGCGGCCGGGTCAGCCGCCAAACATCATGCGGCGCGCCACGGCGGTCTTGATCGGCGTGGCCAGCTCCAGGCCGGCCAGCGCCAGGCCGCGCAGGCCCGGCAGGCCCGGCAGGCGCCAGGCAAAGCTGCGGGCGAGGAAGTCGGTCGCGGCGATCATGGGCCAGCGGTCGGGGGCGCGCTGGCGGTCGATGCGAGCCAGCGTGGCGTCCAGGCTGGCGCCGGTCTCGGCCGCTTCGCGCAGCGCGTCGACCAGCGCCTGGGCATCGCGCAGGCCAAGGTTCAGCCCCTGGCCGGCGACCGGGTGCAGCGTCTGCGCGGCGTTGCCGATGCGCAGCGTGCGGCCTTGCAGCAGGCGGGTCTCGGCGTTCAGGCCCAGCGGGAAGCACTTCAGCGCCGAGATGGCTGTGAGCCGGCCGGCGGCGGCGGGCAGTTGCTGCTGGATGACGACCAGGCGCTGGGCGTCGTTCAGCGTGGCGATGTCGTCCTCGGCCTGCGGCAGGCACCACACCAGCGCCGCGCGCGGGCCCTGCGCGTCGTCGGGCAGCGGCAGCAGGGCCAGCGGACCGTTGCGCGTGAAGCGCTCGATGGCAAGGCCTTGCAGGCCGGGCGCGGCCAGACGGACCGTGCCAACCCAGGCGTTCTGGTGATAGTTGCTGGTGATCGACTTGCGGTCCTGCTCGGCGAACACGCCGCCCTCGGCGACGACGGCGAGGTCGAAGCGCTCGGCCAGGTGGGCGTCGCCGCTGTCCAGCTCCACGCCGTCCGCCTCCGAGCGAATGGCGTGCACGGGGGTCCCAAAGCGCGTGAACAGCCGCTGCGGCTGCTGCGCGGCGCGAGCCAGCCAGCGCTGCTGCAGCGGCGCTACCAGCGCGCCGTAAGGCAGCACGGCGCCGAGCTGCGGCACGCCCAGATCGGCCGCGCGGATGCGCACCTCGCCCGAGATGGGCGACGGCGGCGCCTGGCTGACGTGCACGGTCTGGATGGCCTGGGCCACCTCCGGCCGCCAGGCGGCCAGGCGCTGCAGCAGCCGGATGCTGCCGAGGTTGAGCGCCAGCGTGCGCGCGTCGCCGCTGACGTCGCGGTCCAGCGGGCGGGTGTCGAAGAGATGGATCTGGGCGGCCGGCAGGCGCTCGGCGGCCAGCAGGGCGAGCGCGAGGCCGGCGGGGCCTGCGCCGATGACAGCTAAGTTCATGTCCCTAACGATACCCGGGCAGCAAGCCGCCTTTAAGCTGCCGCCCTTTCCTCACCAGCAGGACTCCCCCATGCAATACCGCCGTCTCGGCCGCGCCGGCCTCCAGGTGTCCGAACTCTCGCTCGGCTCCTGGGTCACGTATCACAACCAGGTCGACACCAAGGCCGCCACCGAGATGCTGGCCGCGGCGTTTGACGCCGGCATCAACTTCTTCGACAACGCCGAGGTCTATGCCCAGGGCGAGAGCGAGGTCGTCATGGGCCAGGCCTTCAAGGCGCTGGGCTGGAACCGGCTGGACTACATCGTCTCCAGCAAGTTCTTCTGGGGCCTGGCGCGGGACGGCGTGACGGTCAACCGCAAGGACACGCTGAACCGCAAATACCTGATGCAGGCCGTGGATGCGTCGCTGAAGCGCTTCCAGCTGGACCACCTGGACCTCATCTACTGCCACCGCGCCGACCCCAACACGCCCATCGAGGAAACCGTCTGGGCCATGAGCGACATCATTCGCCAGGGCAAGGCGCTTTACTGGGGCACCAGCGAGTGGAGCGCCGGGGACATCCGCGCCGCCTGGGAGATCGCCGAGCGTCACCACCTGCACAAGCCGGTCGTGGAGCAGCCGCAGTACCACCTCTTCCACCGCCGCAAGGTCGAGCAGGAGTTTGCGCGGCTGTACGACGAGATCGGCCTGGGCCTGACGACCTGGAGCCCGCTGGCTTCGGGCCTGCTGACCGGCAAATACCGCAACGGCATCCCCGCCGGCAGCCGCGGCGCGCTGGACAACATGGCCTGGATGCGCGAGCAACTGCAGGACAAGGCCAAGAACGATGCTGTCGGCAAGCTGGCGGAGATTGCCGCCGAGCTGGGCTGCGACACGGCCCAGCTGGCCATCGCCTGGATCAATCGCAACCCGCGCGTGTCCACGGTCATCCTGGGCGCCAGCAAGCTGGAGCAGCTGCAACACAACCTCGCCGCGCTGGCCGTCACGCCCAAACTCACGTCGGAAGTCATTGAGCGCATCGACGCCATCGCCAAGCCCTTGGCGAGCTGAGATCAGGAACGATTCACGTCGACTGAGGGCAAGACCCGGCCTGACCACCCTTGCCGCTGCATGAGAATCCGCCGCATGAGGGTTTTCACAAAGAGGGGTTGGGCAGCCCTGCTGATCGTCGCGGCAACGGGGCTGGGGCTGACGCAAGGCGCGGCCGCCGTCGTGCCGCGCTTCGAGCCCATCGGTGAGCCGGGTGCCGTGCGGGACAACGTCGTCTCCGCGCTGGCGCAGGACGCGCGCGGCCTGCTCTGGGCCGGTTCGCCCGAGGGTCTGCTGCGCTTTGACGGCTACACCTTCAAGCACTACGCGCTCGCCGCGCCCGACGGCCAGCTGCTGCCCGAGCAGTTCGTGCGCGCCATGCTGCCCGACCCGCGCGGCTGGATGTGGGTGGCCGCCGGCAACAGCGGCCTGGTGCGACTGGACCTGGCCACCGGCCGCTGGGCGCGCTGGGCGCGCGACGGCAATTCCGCCGACGAGACCGCCCCCGCCGCCAACACCGTGCGCACGCTGGCGCTGGAGAGGGACGGCACGCTGTGGATAGGCGGCAGCGGCGGCCTGGACCGCTTCGACGTCAAGGGCGAACGCTTCACCCACCACCGTGGCAAGGAAGACGGCCTGCCCGACCCGCGCGTGCAGACGCTGCTGGTGGACCGCCAGGGCACGCTGTGGATAGGCACCTGGCGCGGCCTGGCCCGCAAGGCGCCCGACGGCCCCATCGAGACGCTGGACGTCGGCCTGGGCGACCAACTCATCACGCTGCTGGCCGAGACGCTGGACGGCCGCATCATTGCCGGCACCGCCCAGGGCCAGCTGCGCGCGCTGGCCACCACCGGCCAGCCGCTGCCCTTCAGCGCCGGCGCCCAGGCGGACGGCAAGGCCAGCGTCTGGCCCGTCATGGCCATGGCCCAGCCGGATGCCGACGAACTCTGGTTTGGCGACTCGTCGGGCCTGTCGCGCCGGCGCGCCACCGACGGCAGCCTGATCGAACGCCTGCCCGCCACCGGCAGCGGCGGCGGTGCCGCCACCGGCCCGCGCAGCGACGTGCGCGCGCTGATGCGCGACCCCTCCGGCACCATCTGGGCCGGCAGCTACGGCGGCGGCCTGATGCGCCATGTGCCATCGCTGCCAGGCCTGAGCATGGTGCGCGACGGCGCCGGCACGACCGCGCTGGACGTGCGCAGCATCCTGCAGCTGAAGAACGGCGAGGTCTGGATGGGCACGCTGGCCGGCGGCATCGAGCGGCGCGACCGCCAGCTCCAGCCCATCGCCCTCATCGCACCGGGCGTCGGCGGCCTGCCGGCCGGGCGCGTCAACGCCCTCGGGCAGACGCAGGACGGCTCCGTCTGGGTGGCTGTCGACACGCAGCTGCTGCGCTTTGACGAGCAGGGCCGCTGGAAGGAGACGCTGCGCAGCGGCAATGCCGTGCCGCGGCGCTTTTACGCTGGCGAGGACGGTGCGCTGTGGATCGCCACGCTGGACGGCCTGATGCGCTGGTCGCCTGGGCGGCCGCAGATGCGCGCCATCCCGACGGCCGGCCTGGTAGGCGGCACCGGCGAGGTCAACGCCTTCGCCCGCCTGCCCGACGGCAGCCTTTGGGCCGGCGGCGCCGCGGGGCTGTTCCGCGTCGCCAAGCCTGATGACGAAGAACCCGTGGCCGAGTGGATCGAGCCCAAGGGCCTGACCGGCCAGACCGTGCTGGGCATGTCGGTGGACCAGGCCGGCCGCCTGTGGGTGGACACCGGCACCGGCCTGCACCGCTTGGTGGAAAGCCACGGCAGCCAGGCGCGCTTCGAGGCTGTGGCCGCGTCGGACGTGGGCGGGGCCTTTGGCGCCAACCTGCTGTTCGACAAGCAGGGCCGCATCTGGTCGCAGCGCAATATGTACGACCCGCGCAGCGGCGAGCGCCGCGAGCTGGGCGCGGCCGATGGCGCCGACCTGGGCACCGGCTGGTTCCGCGCGTATGCCCAGCTCGACGACGGCCGCATGCTGTTCGGCGGCGCGCGCGGCCTTCTGGTCATCGACCCCGAGCGCTTCTCGCCGTGGTCGTACAAGCCGCCGCTGGTCATCTCGGAGCTGCGCGTGGACGGCGAGGAGCGGCCGCTGCCGCCCGGCGACGCCAAGCTGGTGCTGGCGCCCGGCGAGAACGCCTTCAGCCTGGCCTTCGCGTCGCTGGACTACAGCCAGCCCGGCCGCAACCGCTATCGCTACCGGCTGCAAGGCCTGGACGACGGCTGGGTGGACGGCACGCTGGGCCGCACCGCCACCTACACCAACCTCTCGCCCGGCCACTACAAGCTGCACGTGCAGGGCAGCAACCGCGACGGCGCCTGGGGCCCCAACGAGCTGCTGATCGAAGTGGATGTGCGCGCCGCCTGGTGGCAGACGCTCTGGGCCCAGATGCTGGCCGTGGTCGCGGTCATCGGCGTCGTGGCCGGCATCGTGCGCGTGCGCACCAGCTGGCTGCTGCGCCGCCACCGCGTGCTGGAGGCGCGCGTGCAGGAGCGCACCGAGGCGCTGGAGGCCGCCACGGCCGCGCTGACGGCCAAGTCCATCGAGCTGGAGGAAGCCAGCCTGACCGACCCGCTGACCGGCCTGCGCAACCGCCGCTTCCTGGACCGCCAGCTGCCCGCCGACGCGGCGCTGGCCGTGCGCCACTACGAAGCCATGGCCAATGGCTCCAGCGCGCCCGTGGCCGGCGGCAGCGAGCAGGACTTGCTGTTCTTCATCATCGACATGGACCACTTCAAGCGCATCAACGACGCCCACGGCCACATGGCCGGCGACGCGGTGCTGACGCAGATGCGCGGCCGGCTGGAGCAGGTGTTCCGCTCGTCCGACTACCTCGTGCGCTGGGGTGGCGAGGAGTTCCTCATCGTCGCCCGCGGCACGCCGCGCAGCCGCGCCGCCGAACTGGCCGAGCGCGCCCGCCAGGCCATTGCGGCCCAGCCCTTCGAGCTGGACGGCGGCTACCGGTTGTCGCTGAGCTGCTCGGTCGGCTTCAGCGCCTTCCCGCTGTGCACGCGCCTGCCGGCCGCGCTGGACTGGCACAACGCCATCGACCTCGCCGACGCTGCCCTCTACGAAGCCAAGGACGTGGGCCGCAACGCCTGGATAGGCCTGCTTGAAGCCAACGCGGCCAACGAGACTGAACTGCGCGACGACGCCCGCCGCCGCCTGGACGACTGGGCGGCCACGGGGCGGCTGACGCTGGTGACGTCTTCAGCCGAGCGGACAAAGACGGTCTGACACCACCCGGGCGCGGCATAGGCGACGTTGAATAAGTCCCCGCGATGCAGCGCGCCCTGGTTTGGGATGGGCTGCAAGGCGCAAACCGCAGCCATAGCGGGCTATGGCGAGGATTTGCAACGCCGCAGGCCGCCCAAAGCAGGGATGCGCTGCGCGTGAGGGACTTGTTCAGCGTTGCCCTAGCATCGGCGCCATGCCGCCGCACACCCAAACGCTCGCTTTCGGGCACGCCGCGCTCGCCAAGCGCATCGTCGCCGAGCTGACGGCCAGCCTGCAGCCGGGCGCCGGCAGCAGCACCGAGCCGGCCCTGGTCGTGGGCGTCTTTGGCGAATGGGGCGCCGGAAAAAGCCGGCTGCTGCAGACCGTGGCCGAGGCGCTGCCGCGTGGCGAAAGCGAACAGTCGCTCAACGTCGTCGTGCCCTTCAACGCCTGGCGCTACGAGCGCGAGGAGCACCTGCTGGTGCCGCTGCTGCGCGTGGCTCAGCAGTGTTTGCGCAAGGCGCTGGAGGACAGCCTGGGCGCCGACATCCGCCGCAACGAGCGCCTGTCCGACCGCCTCGTGCTGCTGGGCGACCTGGCCCAGACCGTCTACCAGCACGGCGGCCGCGAGCTGCTGCAGACGGCGCTGGCGACGCAGGGCGTGGTGCTCAAGCTGCCCGAGCTGAAGGCCGAAGCCGGCAAGGCCCCACCCTCGGCCTGGGCCCGCTGGGGCCAGCGCCGCGAAGCCATGCAGCAGGCCCGCCGCCTCGCCCTGCCGGCCGACGCGCTGCACAGCCTGTACTACGACTTCCTGGAGCACCTGAAGGCCGTCACCGGCCGCAACCCCAAGGCACTGGCCCTGCACCGCCAGCGCCTCAAGTACCGCGGCCTGGGCTGGTGGCCGCGCCTGAGTTGGCGGCTGCGCGCCAGCCTGGGCTGGCTGGGCACGGGTGAGCTGCCAGCGGAGAGCGACTTCCAGCTCAATCTCGTCTTCCTTGTCGACGACCTCGACCGCTGCCTGCCCGACAAGGCCGTCGAGGTGCTGGAGGCGATCAAGCTGTTCCTGGAGGTGGAGGGCTGCGCCTTCGTGCTGGCGCTGGACGAGGAGGTCATCGAGCGCGGCATTGCCCACCGCTACCGCGACTACGCGCTGCAAGGCCGCGAGGGGCTGACGCCCATCACCGGCGCGGAGTACCTGGAGAAGCTGGTGCACCTGCCGGTGCGGCTGCCCAGGCCGACCGGGGCGGCGGCGCGCGACTTCCTGGCCGACAAATGGCCGGCCTGGTTCGCCGACGCCTCGGGCCAGGCCAACGACCTGGCGACGCTCGTCACCGCCATCACCCCGGGCGTGCCGCGCAAGCTGCACCGCATGACCTCGCTGCTGGCCCTGGCCGAGGCCCTCGGCGCTGGCGACGCCAAGACGCCGCGCCGCCGCGAGTGGCTGGCCATCGTCTGCGCGCTGCAGCTGTTTGCGCCGGCGCTGTACCGCTATCTGCGGCTGCACGGCGCGCAATATCTCATCACGCTGTCGCAGTGGCGCACGGACGCCCTGTTCCGCGACGTGGCGGGCCTGCGCCTGGCACTGCAGGGACAGGTGCGCGGCGTGGATTCGCCCGTGCGCCTGCAGCACCAGATCGTGCTGCTGCGCCTGCCCGACCTGTGCGAGGCGGCGATGAACAACCGCTCCGGCTTCGACCTGCTGGAACTGCTGGCGCGCGTGGGCGAGCTGCACGAGAAGGCCGAGCTGAAGGGCGCACAGCTGGGCGCGCTGATGGTGTTCACGGGCCTGGACGCGGCGCCTGAACCGGCGCCGGCGCCGACTTCGTCAGCCGTGCCGCCGCCCGATGCGGTCTCGCCGCCGGTGGTGCCCGCCACGCCCGCTGCGGTCGCCCCGCCCGAAGCGGTGGGTGCCGTGGAGGCCGCCGCGCTGGCCGTGGCCGAGCCCCAGGCGCCCACGTCGGGCCTGGAGCCGCCCCAGGAGGCCCGCCTGGAGAACGAACGCGCGCTGGTGGAGGCGGTGAACTCGGGCGAGCTGGAGCTGGTGCGCGTGGCGCTGTCCCGCGAAGGCGCTGCACTGCGCGACCGCGTGATCTCGTATGCCCTCTGGGGCATGCTGCGCGCCAGCCGGCTGACGGAGCAGCTGCGCGCCTGGGCGGAGCGCGGCGCGCCGGCCGATCAGACGCAATTCCTGCTGCAGGAGCTGCGGCCGCATCTGTCCCAGGTGGCGGCGTTCGACCTGCTGAGCCAGTTCGGCCTGCCGGTGCTGCGGGTGCTCAAGCGGCCCGACTGGGCGCAGGACGTGCGCACGGGCGACAGCCTGGCGCTGCTCGCGCCGCCGCTGCTCGCCGGCACGGACGTATGGCTGGAAACGGTACGCAGCCATTCGGCGGCCGACTGGCACATCCCCCGCGGCTGGGCCTGCGCGACGCAGACGCTGAGCGCCACGGGTCCGATGAGCCTCAGCTTCGGTTCGGATGAACGTCAGGGCGTGCACGCCGCCTTGCACCTCGGCCGGATCGAGCAGCGCCTGCGCTGGGTGCCGCCGGGCAAGCTCGCCATGGGCTCGCCCAAGGGACCGTCTGAGGAGGGCGAGCTGCACACGGTGAGCTTGAGCCGGGGGTTCTGGATGGCCAACACCGCCTGTTCGCTGGCGCTGTGGTGCGCCGTGATGGAGACGACGCGGCCGCAACAGGACGACACGATGCCCATCACCGGCATCAACGCGATGGATGTCGAGGACTTCCTGGGGCTGCTGGCCCAACAGTTGCCGGGCTGCGAGGTTTCGCTGCCCAGCGAAGCCGAATGGGAGGCCGCCTGCCGGGCCGGCACGCGCACGGCCTGGGCTTTCGGCGACGAGGTCGGGCCGCAGCAGGTGAACGCGGGCGGTACGTCCCCGCTGCCGGTGGCCGGCCTCGCGCCCAACGCCTGGGGCTTCTTCCAGATGCACGGCAACGTGGCCGAGCTTTGCCGCGATCTGCTGGTCGACTCGCAGCGCACCGCCGAGGCCTGGGTCGATCCCGAAGGCCAACCCGGCGCGCAAACAGGCTGGCACGCACTGCGCGGCGGCTCCTTCCGCAGCGACATCGGGCGGACCCGCTCGGCCGCCGTCGACCGCGTCGAACGCAGCGTGCGCCGCGACGACGTGGGCTTTCGCTTCATCATCCGCGCACTCGAGGCGCCCGGCGCCGAGGCCTAAACCCCCAACGCCGGCCCCCAGCCGAACGGCGCCGGCAGCGCCGCCAGGATGCGCTGCCGCAGCGGCGCATAGGCCTCGTCCACCGACTGCCCCGCGCGGGGTGCGAGCGGGTCCTGGTGGCTGCCGAAGGCCTCGTCGAGGTCGGCCCAGTCGTCGGCGCTCAGGAGCTGCACCGCGCGCGGCAGGATCTCGACTTCCTCGCGCTTCATGTGGCGCAGGTAGCGCACCGAATAGACCTTGAGCTGCTGCTCGAACTTCTCCCGCCGCGCCTCGCCCATCTGCTCCCAGGCCAGCAGACTGTGCTGCAGCTCGCGGATGGCGCGTTCGCCCTGGGCGTGGTCGACCTCCAGGTCGTCCAGCGTCTCGCGCAGCGCCGGCGCCAGCGCGCGCAGCTTCGGGAACAACAGCTCGCTTTCCTTTTTGTGATGCAAGCGTTCTGGAAATTCGTCGACATAAAAGAGCATGGCCCGCAGCGCGCCGAAGTCCGGCGGCCCACCACCGAGATCTTGGGCGCGCTGCTGCGCGGCCAGCAGCAGCGGCACGGTGCGCAGCATGGCCGCAAGGGCGTCGTGCTCGGCGCGGATGACCCGAACGGCGAGCGGCATGGTCAAGGCTGACATGCCGCCAAGCGTCGCGCGCCGACGACGCGCCGACCTTGCGCCAGATCAAGACTTGAAAGAGTCGCTCCGTAGAATCCCTGGTTTTGCTCCATCCCAAGAAAGCCTCGGCCATGACTGCATCGACCGCCTCCCCCACCCTGATGGCCAACGCGATCCGCGCACTCGCGATGGACGCGGTGCAGGCGGCCAACTCCGGTCACCCCGGCGCGCCCATGGGCATGGCCGASATSGCCGTSGCRCTGTGGGGCCRSCACCTGCRSCACAACCCGSSCAACCCGCWSTGGGCCRACCGCGACCGCTTCGTGCTGWSCAACGGCCACGSCTCCATGCTGGWCTACGCGCTGCTGCACCTSACSGGCTAYGACCTGCCGATSARYGAGCTGCGCAACTTCCGCCAAATGCACAGCAAGACGCCGGGCCACCCCGAAGTGGGCATCACCCCCGGCATCGAGACGACCACCGGCCCGCTGGGCCAGGGCGTGACCAACGCCGTCGGCCTGGCGCTGGCCGAGAAGCTGCTGGCGCGCGACTTCAACCGCGAAGGCCACGAGATCGTCGACCACCACACCTACGCCTTCCTGGGCGACGGCTGCCTGATGGAAGGCATCAGCCACGAGGCGGCCTCGCTGGCTGGCGCGTGGAAGCTGAACAAGCTGATCGCCATCTACGACGACAACGGCATCAGCATCGACGGCCAGGTTGCGCCCTGGTTCGCCGACGACACGGCCAAGCGCTTCCAGGCCTATGGCTGGCACGTCATCGGCCCGGTGGACGGCCATGACGTGGACGCCCTGGACGACGCCATCGGCAAGGCCAAGGAGAGCAAGGACAAGCCCACGTTCATCATCGCCAAGACGGCCATCGGCAAGGGCTCGCCCAACCGCGCCAACACGAGCAAGGCCCACGGCGAACCGCTGGGTGCCGAAGAAATCAAGCTGACCCGCGCGGCTCTGGGCTGGGAGCACGAGCCCTTCGCCGTGCCCGCCGAGGTCTATGCCGCCTGGGACGCCAAGGCGCGCGGCGACAAGATTGAGGCCGAGTGGGACAAGCGCTTCGACGCCTACGCCAAGGCCCACCCCGAGCTGGCCGCCGAGTTCCAGCGCCGCATGGCCGGCGTGCTGCCCGCCAACTTCGCGCAGGTCGCCGTGGACGCCGTCGTCAAGGCCCACGCCGAGGCGCAGACCGTGGCCAGCCGCAAGGCCAGCCAGCTGGCACTGGAAGCCTTCACGCTGAACCTGCCCGAGTTGCTGGGCGGCAGCGCCGACCTGACCGGCTCCAATCTGACCAACACGTCGTCCACGCCGGCGCTGCGCATCGCCGCGGACGGTACGCCCAACAACGGCCGCCATATCAATTACGGCGTTCGCGAGTTCGGCATGGCGGCCATCATGAACGGCGTGGCGCTGCACGGCGGCTTCATTCCCTACGGCGGCACCTTCCTCACGTTCAGCGACTACAGCCGCAACGCCATCCGCATGGCCGCGCTGATGAAGACGCGCGTCATCCACGTGATGACGCACGACTCCATCGGCCTGGGTGAAGACGGCCCGACGCACCAGTCCGTCGAGCATGTCGCGTCGCTGCGCCTGATCCCCGGCCTGGACGTCTGGCGCCCCGCCGACACGACCGAGACGGTCGTCGCCTGGACCATGGCCATCGGCAACGCGCAGCGCCCCAGCCTGCTGGCCCTGTCGCGCCAGAACCTCGCCTACTCGCCCAAGACCAACGTCGACGAGATCGCCAAGGGCGCCTACGTGCTGTTCGACCCCGTCAGCGCCAAGGGCAAGAGCAAGGCCGAGGCGGTCATCATCGCCACCGGTTCCGAGGTGCAGCTGGCCATGGCCGCCAAGGCGCTGCTGGCCGACGAAGGCATCAAGGTGCGCGTGGTCTCGATGCCGTCGACCAATGWGTTCGACCGCCAGGACAAGGACTACAAGAAGAGCGTGCTGCCCAAGGGCCTGCCGCGCGTGGCCGTCGAGATGGGCGTCAGCGACTTCTGGTGGAAGTACGGCGTGGACGCCGTCGTCGGCATCGACACCTTCGGCGAATCGGCGCCGGCCGGCGTGCTGTTCAAGCACTTCGGCTTCACGCCGGAGAACGTCGCGGCGACCGTCAAGGCCGTGCTGAAGAAGAAGTAAGCCGCCGGTCTGCGCTACAAACCCGCCCTGTCATCACGGACAGGGAGAGTTCGACCATGCGCAGACTGATCACGGCCTGGGTGCTGGGCCTGTGCGCCTGGGGCGCGCAGGCCCAGACGGACATCGTCGGGAGCAGCGAGGCGCAGCGCCTCGGCTGCCTGGTCAAGCCCGCTGCCACGCCCAGGTATCCGGAGCGCAGCAAACTGGACGCCGGCTTTGGCGTCATCCGGCTGCTGCTGACGTTCAGCCGACCGGATGCGAAGCCTGCCGTCCAGGTGCTGTTCAACACCGCCCGCACTGACATGCAGGACCAGGCCTACCGCTACGCCGAGGCTTTCCGCCTTCCCTGTCTGAAGCCCGAAGACGGCAAGGTGAGCGCCGTCCAGGAACTCCAATTCCGGAATCACGATGGTGACCCCGCCCCGCTGTTGGCGCATGCTGAAGACGACACGTCGGACTGCTTGGTCAGACCTCGGACGGACATCAACTACAAACCGCACAGCAGCTTGCTGCCGGGCAAGCCCGAGGTAGAACATCTGGTCGCCCAGATCAGGTTCTCCGGCGATGGGCGGCAGCCCCCTGAGGTGAACTTTGCCTACAACAAGGCATCGTCGCGGTTCGAGAAGGCCGCGCGCCAATGGCTGGCCGAGTTCCGCATGCCCTGTCGGGGCGCTCAGGACAAGCCGCGCACGATCGAGCAGTACTTCGTCAAGGGGGCCGCAGGCAGGTCTCGCCACGCCTTCACGCACTCGCAATTCACGTTGCAGGAGTTCATCGACCTGATGCGGGAACCGGAGAAGCAACCGGCTCGCTTCGACCTCAACTCGATGGGCTGCCCGTTCAAGGTGGAGTTCACCGTCGGCTCGGAGAAGTGGCCGCACCAGGCGAGCGTGGCCGGCCGCACCGACCCGAACAAGGTCCTCTTCCTGCGCTGGATGGCCAGCCTGCGGTTCGACTTCGAGTCGCCTGACGTCGCGGACGACGTCTTCGGCAGCCGGTTGCAGGTGGATGTCCCGTGCGGCGTGGTCAGCTTTGAAACCGATCCCGGCGCAGGCTGACGCACACCTCAGTGGAGTGCCCAAGGCGGCCGCCTGCGGTTTTGCGCTACAACCCCGCCCTGTCACCAAGAACAGGGAGTTCGACATGCGCAGCATGCTCACGGCATGGGCGCTGGGCCTGTGCGCCTTTGGCGTGCAAGCCCAGACCGCAACAGACGATCGCAGCGGCGAGGCCACGCTGGCCTGCCTGGTACGACCGGCCGCGCCAACCTACCCTGCCAAGGCGCTGGCGCTGCGCACCAACGGCTTCTACCGCGTGGAGGTGACGTTCACGCACGCCGACGGACCGCCGGAATTCAAGGTCGCGTTTGGTGCCGGCTCGGAAGAGCTGCTGCATGAGGCCGAACGGTACGTCCGGCAACTGCGCCTGCCCTGCCTTGCGTCAGGGCAAAAGGTCGCCTTGCTGCAGGAGATCCGTTTCAGCGGCATCGGCGATGGGGACATCGCCACCCCGGCGCCGCTGAATCTGCCCAGGGCACCCAATGCCCGCTTCAGCGCCTGCCTGCGCTCACCACCCGAAGGCCCGAAGCTCAGCGAACCCGCGCAGTTGCAGACGTTCCAGCGCGAACTGAAAAACGGCAATCTCGTCATCGACTTGAGCTTCACTGCGGCCGACCAGCCGCCTGAGGTCAAGGTGGTTTACGACACGCTCAACCGGCGCCATCACAACGACGTGCTGCGCCACGTTGAGCAGTACCGCGTGCCCTGCCTGGGTGCGGGTGAGCACTACGCCGTACGGCAAACTTTCCACGTGGGCTTCTCCAACAACCGCCAGTTTGCGTTCAAGGATGTCGGCATCGCGAAGTTCCTGTCCACGGTCAAGAACCTGGAGGCTCGCCCGGTCGACTTCGATCTCGACACCATGGGCTGCCCCTTCCGCTTGCGCTTCGAGCTGGGCCGCCCGGCTGTTCGCAACCGCGTCACCGAGGTGGATGCCCGCAACCCGAACCGACGCGGCCTCATCGCCTGGCTGGAAGAGCTCGAACTGACGCTGACGCCTGAAGAGTTCGAAAGCCTGCTCGGCGCGCAGAGGTTCATCGATGTGCCCTGCGGCACGGTCAAGCTGGGCTGAAGCCTGATGGAAATACACAGCCAACTGGTCCTTGCTCCGGGCGCCCTGGACGGCACCCGGGCACCCGCGCTCTGGACTGGCGTGGGCTTGCTGGCCCTGGTCGCCATCTTTTGTGGCGCCCAAGCCGGGCGCAACGTGCCGGCGAAGTGGACCGACCTGCAGAGCTTCGAACTCGTGCCGCTGACCGCCGTCGAGTTGATCCAGGAGCGAACCGGCTCATTCGCCACGACGCCTGTTTCGCACGGCGAGGTGCTGTTGCTGGCCTTGGAAACGCCGACGCCCCCGGCGCTGTCGTCGGCGTTGATTCCGCTGAGCACCAACTGGGCCCTGCCCATCCACGCCGATCTCAAATTGGGTTTCTCGCGCATCCGCGCGTTGAACCACAACAGCGCCACCTGGACGGTGAGCCTGTTTGACAAGCAGGTGGTGCACATCGCGTCCGCCGACGGCGAATTGCTGCGCTACCGGGAGTTCCAGGACGCCTGGCAGCACAGGCGCTGGCGCATGGTCGCATTTGCCGGCGCCAGCGGGCTGGCCGCCGCGCTGCTGGCGCTCTTCTCTCGCCGCCTGTTGGCCGCGCTCGCAGCCCGCGCCGGGCGATCGCAGGCTTCGCCACTGCTGAAATCGCTCTGAAACCTCTTCGTTACTCGAATCGCTGAGAATCGGCGCCCCGCGCGAGAATTTTTCATTCCTCTGGAGACTCATCCCATGACCATCAAGATCGGCATCAACGGCTTTGGCCGCATCGGACGCATGGTGTTCCGTGCCGCTGTCGCGAACTTCAAGGACATCGAGGTCGTTGCGATCAACGACCTGCTGGAACCCGATTACCTGGCCTACATGCTCAAGTACGACAGCGTGCACGGCAAGTTCGAGGGTGACGTCGCCGTCGAGGGCAACACGCTGGTCGTGAACGGCAAACCCATCCGCCTGACGGCCATCAAGGACCCGACCGAGCTGAAGTGGGCCGAGGCCGGCGCCGACATCGTCATCGAGTCCACGGGCATCTTCCTGGACAAGGCCGGCGGCGAGAAGCACCTGGCTGCGGGCGCCAAGAAGGTCATCTTCTCGGCCCCGTCCAAGGACGAGACGCCGATGTTCGTCTTCGGTGTCAACCACACCAAGTACGCCGGCGAAGCCATCATCTCCAACGCGTCCTGCACGACCAACTGCCTGGCCCCGCTGGCCAAGGTGCTGAACGACAAGTGGGGCATCAAGCGCGGCCTGATGACCACCGTGCACGCCGCCACCGCGACGCAGAAGACCGTGGACGGCCCGAGCAACAAGGACTGGCGCGGCGGTCGCGGCATCCTGGAGAACATCATCCCCAGCAGCACCGGCGCCGCCAAGGCCGTCGGCAAGGTCATCCCCGAGCTGAACAAGAAGCTGACCGGCATGGCCTTCCGCGTGCCCACCTCTGACGTGTCGGTCGTCGACCTGACCGTGGAGCTGAACAGCGAAGCCACCTACGCCGAGATCTGCGCCGAGTTCAAGGCCCAGAGCGAAGGCGCGCTGAAGGGCGTGCTGGGCTACACGGAAGACAAGGTCGTCGCGACCGATTTCCGTGGCGATGCGCGCACGTCCATCTTCGACGCCGAAGCCGGTCTCGCGCTGGACACCACCTTCGTCAAGCTGGTGTCCTGGTACGACAACGAGTGGGGCTACTCGAACAAGGTGCTGGAGATGGTTCGCGTGGTTGCGGCCTGATCGGCATCTGCTAAAGACAAGGGGCGCCGCTGGCGCCCCTTTTTTTTGATAGGCCTTTGCGCGTTGGTTTAAGAAGCGGCAGCGACGGTTTGGGCGCAGGAGAGCGGGCAGACCTGCTGCTGCGTGTCCCCCGGCCGCTGCGCGGCCTCCTCCTTTACCTCCGCATCAGGCCTGCCCGCTCTCCCGCTTGGCGTTGCATTGGGTTGCTCGTCCCAAGTCACCTTCGGTGGAACGGCCGGGATGCGGGTGCGCGCACTTGCGCAGGTAAAGGAGGAGGGCCGCTTGCGGCCCGGGGGACACGGAGCAAGTGCGTGCACCCGCGTCCCGGCATAGCCCGGTCCTCGCAAATGCCATCGAGGCCTTCCTGACGCGTCACGAATCAGTGCGCAAAGCGCCTTGTTTTATGGGTCAGAACAGCAACTGAGCCGCGCCCGCTAGCGCTACCGACAACAGCGTCAACACCCAGCTGACGCGCCCCGCCGACGTGCTCACCGCACCCGGCGCGCGGCCTGTCCACATCGCCTGCAGCAGCGGCCGCTTCAGCCACAGTTGGTAGACGGCGATGGCCAGCACATGCAGGCCCAGCCAGACGTACAGCGCCGTCGCGGCCAGCTTGTGCCAGCCGGTGAGCTTGAGGCTCAAGTCCTCCTCCACCCAGCCCGACCAGGGGCCGGCAAAGCCGATCTCGTCGTTGCCGAGCAGGCCGGTCGTGACCTGGAAGATCAGCAGCGCCAGCACGGCAAACACGGACAGCGCGCCCAGCGGGTTATGTCCATGCCCCTGCCAGCGCCCGCGCAGATAGGCCCACACGCGCTTCGGCGTGGGCAGGAACTGCCAGAAGCGCGCATAGCGGGTGCCCCACAGGCCCCAGCTCAGGCGAAACACCAGCAGGCCCGCAATGGCCTGGCCGGCGCGGCCGTGCCAGACCATCCATGGCCCGCCGAGCAGGCCAGTGGTGATGGCCGCGGTGACCAGCCCCACCAGCGCCCAGTGGAAGACGCGCAGCGGCAGGTCCCACACCAGAACAGGCTGCTGCGTCGGCACGGCGGCGCTCACATCGAGATCAGGGCTGGCGGGCAGCGACATCCGTTCCTCCGGCAGCGGATGCAGCAGCGCGGGGCGCGCGCGGCGGCGGCGCCTGCAAGTGGGCGACGGCCTTGCCGCCCTCGTTCTCATAGTCCTCGCTGCCCGTGGCGCCGACGACCTTGAAGCCCTTGGCCGCCAGGATGTCGCCCGCGACACCGGCGCGCACGGCGTGGTTGGACACGGTCAGGATGAGGCGGTCCTTGGGCAGGTAGGCCAGGTGCTTTTCCAGGTCGCGGTTCTGAATGTTGAGGAAGACCGGGAAGCTGCCGTACTTGATCAGCTCGTCCGGGCGGCGCAGGTCCAGCACCAGCAGCTTGTCGGGCTGGGCCAGCAGCGCGTCGACCTCGGGGGCCTTCAGGCGCGGGGTCTTGTTCTTCCATTCAGCGGCGGCGGCAGGCGCAGAGGCGGCCGTCTGCGCGTGAACGAGCGAGGTGGCGCCGAGCAGCGCGGCCAGGGCAAGGGTGGTGAGTGTCTTCATGAGAGGTTTGCAAGTGAGTGGGCAGACCCCGCTCACAGCGCAGCTTCCATGCCAGCCCTGGCGCCCCGAAAAACGCGCTGAAGACCTCAGAACTGCGCCCTCACCACCAGCGCCTGCTGCCGCGCTGTTGATCGCGCAACAGCACCGCGAGGTCGGTACCAGCAAGACCCGGCACCCAAGACGAAAAACCAGGCGCAAAGCACCCAAAACCGCCGCAGCCAACGCGGAGCGCATCAGCTTAGACGCCCACCGTATTGGGCACGCTTGCTGCAAAGAAGTGGCCGGTAAACATCCTTCCGCTCACTTCGACCCATGACCCAAAAATTCTTTCGTCTGCGCCCACTGACCGCGCTCATCGCCACGCTCGCCGCCGGCAGCGCCTTTGCGCAGGACGCTACCCCGCCCGCCGCCGAAACGCAGGAACTCGGCGCCGTCACCGTGCGCAGCCGCAACCGCATCGAGAAGCTGCAGGACGTGCCGCTGTCCATCTCGGTCATCCAGGGCGACGAGCTGTCGCGCCTGAGCGCCACCGGCATCGAGGAAATCACCAAGCGCGCCGGCAATGTGTCGTGGAACCTGGGCAACCAGCGCACCAGCTCGCTGTCCATCCGCGGCATCGGCAAGGTCGGCCAGACCGAGGCGCAGGACCCGAGCGTGGGCGTCATCGTCGACGGCGTCTCCTTCGCCTACAACGCGCTGACGTCCAGCTTCGACTTCATCGACATCGACACCATCGAGGTCTCGCGCGGCCCGCAGGGCACGCTGCTGGGCAAGAACACCAGCGTCGGCAACATCATCTTCAACACCAAGAAGCCGTCGTTCACGCCGACGGCTGACTATGGCGTCAGCTTCTACCCGCAAAGCCGCGGCCTGCAGGCCTGGGCGGCCGTGGGCGGCCCCGTCGTCGACAACGTACTGGCCTGGCGCGGTGCCTTCTCCGTGCAGCGCGCGGAGGGCGACATCGCCAATGAATACAACCGCAACGTCACCTACACGAACAAGGATCGCGTCTCCGGCCGCGTGCAGTTCCTGTACCGCCCGAGCGAGGACTTCAACGCCATCGCGCGCTTCGAGATCCAGCCCCGCGCCGGCGAGACCACCAACGGCCGGTCCTTCAGCTTCGCGAACAAGTACACCTACCTCAACGGCGACGCCATCCCGGCGTCCAGCACGTCGACCGAGGCGCGCCTGAACCGCCGCTGGTTCAAGGACGTTGCCAGCTACGACATCAACGACTACTACAACACGCTCAACAACGACGCGGCACGCGCCCTCGTCACGGGCAGCAGCGGCGCCTCGCTGGAGGCCAACTGGAAGGTGGCCGGCGAGCACACGCTGACGTCCATCACCGCCTTCAAGAACTACCACTTCAACGCGGTCAACGACGAGGGCACGCCCTTCGACATCTCGCGCAACTCCGGCGGCTACTGGAACGACTACAAGCAGGTCAGCCAGGAAGTCCGCATCAGCTCGTCGACCGGCGGCTTCGTGGACTACCAGGGCGGCATCTACCTGCTGCGCGTCAAGAACTCGGCCCAATACAACCGCATCTGGGGCAACGACGCGGGCGCCTGGAACGCCAGCGCCTCGCAGTACGCGACGCTGGACGCCGACGGCGCCGGCCGCTACCTGATGTCCAGCTCGTTGGCCAACGTGAAGGCCGCCGTGAACTCCACGCCGGGCGTGCAGTTCATCGACAACAAGAGCGCTGCCATCTTCGGCCAGGCCAACTGGAAGTTCTCGCCCGAGCTGACGTTGACGACCGGCCTGCGCATCACCCGCGAGGACCGCAAGAACCTGACCTCGTCGGAACTGCTGGACCCCGGCAGCGCGCCCGAGTTGAACCCGGTCACCATCAACAAGGTGGAGTTGGGCGGCGTCGACACCTACTCCAACACCGGTGCCGCGAAGTACGTGAAGGACGGCAAGGTGGTGACTTCGACGACGCCGGGCGCCGTGCTGGTGGCCGCCGGCACGACCGCGTTGCCGACCATCGCCATCACCACCGACACGACCGATGCGGCGCGCGTCGCCGCTGGCGTCGTGGTCGCCAACAAGATTGCCTCCAAGTATTTCGGCGTCTCCACCTGGGCCGCGCTGACCGATCAGCAAAAGCGTCAGGTCGCCGTCGCCAAGGCCATCCGCCTGGGCCAACTGGGCGTGCTGTTCAACCCCAAGTACGTCGAGCCCTACAAGGCCACGCAGCCCTCTTACACCATCAGCCCGAGCTACAAGTTCACCAAGGACATCACCGGCTATGCCGCCTACCAGCATGGCGAGAAGGCGGGCATTGCCCAGGCCTACAACGGCGAGTCCTACCCGGTGAAGGCCGAGAAGACCGACAACTTCGAGATCGGCTTCAAGTCGCTGCTGCTCAACAAGACGCTGATCCTGAACGCCGACATCTTCCTGACCAACATCAAGAATTACCAGCAGTCGGTGCGCGTCTTTGACGTCTACAACACCAACCTGAACATCGATGCCGGTGTGGCGACCCCTGGCGTGTACGCCTCCATCACAGGCAACTCGCCCAAGGTGCAGGTCTCGGGGCTGGAAATCGACGGCGTCTACAACGGCATCCGCAACGTCTCCTTGCGCTTCTCGGGCGCGTACAACAAGGCCGTCTACAAGGACTTCAAGAACGGCGCCTACCCTGCCGAGGAGGGCAACCTCGTCACCGCTGCCAATCCGTACAAGGACTACTCCGGCCAGACACTGGCCGGCGCACCCAAGCTGAGCTGGAACATCGGCGGCGACTACCGCGTGCCGGTGTGGGGCGACAAGCAGTTCCACGTCACGGGCAACCTGGCCTACTCGGGCGCCTACCTGTCGGACAACGCGGGCTCGATCTACTCGCGCATCCCGTCCAGCTACAAGGTCGACTTCGCCGTCGGCCTGGGCAAGCTGAACAAGTCCTTCGACGTCAGCCTGCTGGCCAAGAACCTGTTGAACGACGACACGCCGCAGTCGCTGAGCTGGACGAGCGTCTCGCCGGCAACGCCGCGCTCCTGGGGCATCCAGATCACCGGCAAGTTGTGACGACTGTTCATCCATCAACAGCGCTCCAGCAGCGCTGTTGATACAGCCACAAACCCAGCCCTCGCCAAGGCGCTTTGCCAGTGTTTTTGCTGGCGCGCTTATTGCGCTGACCCCTTCAGTCCATTCCCTCGGGAGACCTCCGTGCCCCAACGCTTCAGTTTCAGGATCGCTCCTCTCGCGCTCGCCGCCGTGTTGGCCAGCGTCACCACCCTCAGCCCTGCCGAGGACTACGCGCCCCCCGGCGGCTTCGTCAAGGGCAGCGAGCGCCCCTGGTCGTACACGCCGCTCAATGCCAAGGTCGCCACGCCCGCCGTCAAGGCCAAGGCCTGGGTGCGCCAGCCGCTGGACGCCTTCGTGCTGGCCAAGCTGGAGGCGCAAGGCATCACGCCCTCGGCCGAGGCCGACCGCCGCGCCTACATCCGCCGCGCCACGCTCGACAGCTGGGGCCTGCTGCCCACGCCGGAGGAGGTCAACGCCTTCGTCGACGACAAGTCGCCCAAGGCCCACGAGAAGCTCGTCGAGCGCCTGCTGGCCTCGCCGCGCTACGGCGAGCGCCAGGCGCGCCGGTGGCTGGACTTGAGCCGTTATGCCGACAGCGACGGCTACAACACCGATGGCACCCGGCCCAACATCTGGCGCTACCGCGACTACGTCGTCAACGCCTTCAACGCCGACAAGCCCTTCGACCGCTTCGTCAAGGAACAGCTGGCCGGCGACGAGCTCTGGCCCGACAAGACCGAGGCGCTGATCGCCACCGGCTTCCTGCGCAACCTGCCGGACGAAATCAACGCCCGCGACCTGAACCTGAAGAAGCAGGAAGTCGCCAACGACCTGACCGACACCGTCTCCGCCGTCTTCCTGGGCACGACGCTGGGCTGCGCCCAGTGCCATGACCACAAGACCGAGAAGATCACGCAGCAGGAGTACTTCCAGTTCCAGGCCTTCTTCTCCAACGCCAGCTGGAAGGACGACGTCTCGCCGCTGACCGGCAAGGCCAAGGCCGACTACGACACCCAGCTTGCCAAGTGGGAAGCCGCCACCAAGGACCTGCGCGAACAGCGCGAGAAGCTGCTCAAGCCCACCATCGACAAGCTGGAGACCGACCGCCTGTCCGGCTTCGTGCCCGAGACGCGCGTGTCCATCGAGAAGCCGGCGGCCGAGCGCAACGCCTACGACCGCTGGATCTACCACCGCAACCTCTGGACGATGCAGGGCCGCACGCGCAATGCCGAGAACCAGATGCGCACGCGCGACAAGGACAACTACGCCAAGTACCAGGCCCTGGGCGAGCAGTTGAAGAAGTTCGACGCGCTCAAGCCCAAGGACGCCGGCGCGATCTCGACCATGGTCGAGCTGGGCCCGGATTCGCCGCCGACCAAGGTGCTGTTCAAGGGCATCTACGACCGCCCGTTGCAGGAAGTGCAGCCCGGCCTGCCGGCGCTGCTGACCGACAACACGACGCCCAAGATCGAACCGACGGCCACGTCCTCCGGCCGCCGCACGGCGCTGGCGAACTGGCTGGTCAGCCCCGAGAACGGCCTGACGGCGCGCGTCTTCGTCAACCGCCAATGGGCACAGTTCTTCGGCCGCGGCATCGTCGAGACCAGCGCCGACTTCGGCAAGACCGGCGCCAAGCCCACCCACCCCGAACTGCTCGACAAGCTGGCCGCCGACTTCGTGAAGACCGGCTGGAGCGTGAAGACGCTGCACAAGCAGATCCTGCTGAGCAGCACCTACCGCCAGGCCAGTGAAGCGCGCGAGGTCAAGAAGGACCCGGACAACAAGCTGCTGTGGGCCTTCCCGCGCCAGCGCCTGGAGGCCGAGCAGCTGCGCGACTCTTTGTTGGCCGCATCCGGCCTGCTGGAAGAAAAGCGCGGCGGCCCGTCGGTCTACCCGCCCATCCCGCCCAACTACGACATCGGTGGCCAGCGCAACCGCTGGCAGACGTCAGAGGACCCGCGCGACCACCATCGCCGCAGCCTCTACGTCTTCGTGCTGCGCAACTCGCCCTACCCGCTGCTGGAAACCTTCGACTGGGCCAACCCGCAGTCGCCGCACTTCCGCCGTGACGTGACGACGACCGCGCCGCAAGCCCTGGCCCTGGTCAACAGCGACCTGGTGCTGGGCTGGAGCCAGGCCCTCGCCGGCCGCGTCATCCAGGAAGCACCCGCCAGCGAGAGCGCGCAGATCGACCGCGTCTACGAGATCCTGTTCTCCCGCAAGCCCAGCGCCAAGGAGAAGGACAAGCTGGTCGCCTTCCTGAACTCGCAGGAAGCCTTGCAGGTGGCCCAGGCCAGTGATGTGAAGAAGCCGCATCTGCCCGAAGGCTGGGGCGTGGACCCGAAGCTCGCCAAGCAGATCGACGGCTTCTACAAGGCGGCCTACAAGCGCGAGCCCGACCGCTACGAGCGCAATGCGTTCCTGAGCTACCTGGACGCCCAGGCGGCCAAGCGCAAGAAGGCCGATGGCGGCGACGACTCGGCGGACGACGGCGGCGCTGCCGCGCCCACGACGGCCGCAGCCACCACGAGCGGCGCCCCAACCAAGGGCCCCAGCAAGGCCCGCGCCGCCGCCTTCGTCGACCTGGTTCACACCCTGGTCAACACCAATGAATTCACCTACCGCTTCTGAGGTCTGACGCCATGAGCCATTCACACGACCATTCCCGCCGCAACTTTCTCAACCACGCCGGTGCTGCGACCTTCGCCGCCTTCGGCGCGGGCAGCTTCGGCGGCATCTCGTCCGCCTTCGCCAGCGAGCTGTTCGACCCCACGCAGCCACGCCAACCCCATCACGCTGCCAAGGCCAAGGCCGTCATCTGGCTGCACATGGCCGGCGCGCCCAGCTCGCTGGACTTGTTCGACTACAAGCCCGACCTCATCAAGCTCAACGGCACGCCGCTGCCCGACAGCTTCGGCAAGGACCTGAAGACCGCCACCGACGGCGGCGTGGGCAACCTCTTTGCCAGCAAGCGCACCTGGAAGCAGCACGGCGAGCAAGGCGCCTGGGTCTCCGACCTGCTACCCAACATCGCCAAGCAGGCCGACAGCATCGCCTTCCTGAAGGGCAGCAAGACCGAGGGCAGCACGCACGTCATCGCCTCGCTGAAGCTGCACACGGCCGGCCTGGTGCCGGGTCGCCCTGCCCTGGGCTCCTGGGTGCAGTACGGCCTGGGCTCGGCCAACCCCGACCTGCCCGCCTTCGTCGTGCTGCCCACCGGCGTGGGCGCGGCCGGCGGCGGCCGTGGTGCGGTCATCTGGAGCAGCGGCTTCCTGCCCGCCGCGCTGCAGGGCACGCCCTTCCGCAAGGGCGACTCGCCCATCCTGCATCTGGCGCGGCCGGACGGCATCACCGAGAAGGAGCAGCGCGCCCAACTCGACCTGCTGGCCTCGCTCAATGGCGACCACGCCTCGCGCTACCCAGGCGACACGGAGCTGCTGGCGCGCGCCAAGAGCTATGACCTGGCCTACCGCATGCAAGTCTCGGCGCCTGAGGCCGTGGACCTGGCCAAGGAGTCTGCGGCCACCAAGGCGGCTTACGGCATCGGCACCAAGGAGACCGACGAGTACGGCACCTCGCTGCTGCGCGCCCGCCGGCTGGTGGAGCGCGGCGTCAGGTTTGTTCACGTGATCTCGGGTGCGCCGGACAACAGCGTGGATTCATGGGATGCGCACAACAACCTGGAGCGCAACCACGCGGTGATGTGCAAGCAGGTCGACCAACCGGTTGGCGCTTTGCTCGCCGACCTGAAGGAACGCGGGTTGCTGGACACGACTTTGGTTGTCTGGGCATCGGAGTTCGGGCGGACGCCGTATGGGCAGAGCGGCAATGGGCGGGATCACAACCCGTGGGGCTATACGCAGTGGATTGCTGGGGGTGGGATCAAGCCGGGGACGTATGGCGGCACGGATGAGATCGGGTTGCGTGCTGAGACTGGGATCGTCGATACGTATGACCTGCAGGCGACGTTGCTGCACCAGCTGGGGTTGAACCATAAGAAGCTGGTGTTTGCGCATCAGGGCCGTGCTGAGAAGGCGACGACGGTGTTTGGCGACGTCATCAAGGAGATCCTGGCCTAACTTTTTTGTTTGGCTGACCTGGCGCATGCTCGTTGCATTGCCGGGAGTCCGTCCCGGCGGCCGGGTAACTTTCTTCTGCGGGGCCAGAAGAAAGTCACCAAAGAAGAGGCCCTGAACCGCACACGACCGCGACGCCGCCAAGAGCGGCGCGCGAAAACACTCAGCGCGGTTTAGGGCAGACGCGAACCGCTGCGCTCTCGCCGCTGTCCTTGTGACGAGTGCCATGGCTCGCCCCTTCACCCCGCCTAACGCCGGCTGCACGCCGKGCTCACCAGGAACAGCCGCGTCGCTGGGGCGACGCCACACCGGTTGAGCAGGGGCCGTCGCGTCGCCCGAGCGACGCTGAATTGGGATGGCTCGTGAGCACGGCGTGCAGCCGGCGTTAGGCGGCCCGAAGCGGCGATGAGTGACGCCGGTGACAAGGACAGCAGCGAGAGCGCAGCGGCTCGCGTCTGCCCACACCACGAGCGGCTGTTGCACGGCGCAGCTCGTGCACGTGGTGCTGGTGTGCGGTTCAGGGCCTCTTTTGGTGACTTTCTTCTGGCCCCGCAGAAGAAAGTTACCCGGCCGCCGGGACGGACCCCCGGCAATGCACCGAGCAAACAACGCACCCCGCCAAAGCAACCAACAAACGACCAACACCAACACCAACACCAACAACCAACCCGAATGCGCTCCCGCTTCTCACTCACCGCGCTCCTGCCGCTGCTGATCGTCACCACCGTCCTCGCCGCTGAAGGCCTGACCGCCGACGACATGCGCGACGCCGAGGAGACGCTGCACAACCTCGACTCCCGCATCAGCCTGCAGGACAAGAAAGCCCTGGACGACGCCAAGGAGCTGGCGCGCTATTTCCAGCAGGTCGAAGGCCACTTCAGCGCCAAGGCCGATGCGGCACGCGGCGTGGACTTCTCGCGCAAGTCCAGGGCCCATGCCAATGCCATCGTCGCCGCCGTCGAGGCCGACAACTACGACGCCGCGATGGACGCCTTGAGCGACCTGACGCGCAGCTGCAAGACCTGCCACGAGGTCTACAAGAAGAAATGAAACGCCTGATCCTGCTGGCCGTCACGGCCCTCCTAGCCGCCCCCCTGACCCAGGCCGCCTCGCGCCTGGAGCTCGGCATCTGGATGCGCGCCGTCGACGCCAAGACCGTCAGCGTGCAGAAGCACTTGGCCGCCGGCCGCAACGACGCGGCCATCGCCGACGCGCAGGCGCTGCAAAAGCTCTACGCCGACATGGCGCTGTACTTCGAACGCGACTACCCGGCCGCCGACGCCGTCGGCTTCTCGCGCGACGGAGAGCGCCTGGCCGCCGCCATCCCTGGCCATGTGGCCAAGGGCGACATCCCCGCCGCCGCGCAATCGGCCCGCGCCATCGCGCTGGCCTGCAACGACTGCCACGACCCCTACAAGCCACTCCCGTAACGCCCATGAAGACCACCCTTGCCCTCTCGCTGCTGGCCCTCGCGGCCAGCGCCCACGCCGCCCTCAAGCCCGGCGACGCCGCGCCCGACTTCAAGGCCCCTGCAGCACGGGCCGGCAAGACGATCGACGTGCAACTCAAGGACGCCCTCGCCAAGGGCCCCGTGGTCGTCTATTTCTACCCGGCCGCCTACACCGGCGGCTGCAACCTGCAGGCGCATGAGTTCGCCGAGAACCTGGCCCGCTTCACGGCCGCCGGCGCCACAGTCATCGGCGTGTCGGGCGACGGCATAGAGCGCCTGCGCGAGTTCTCCACCGACCCCGAGACCTGCGCCGGCAAGCTGACGGTCGCCTCCGACGCCGACGGCCAGGTCGCCCGCGCCTTCGACATCGCCACCACCGCCACACCGGCCGGCCGCAAGACGACCAAGGGTCAGGAGATCACCCACGCCCGCGCCGAGCGCACCAGCTTCGTCGTCGGCCGCGACGGCCGCATCGTCGCCACCATCGCCGGCGTGGCACCCGAGGCCAACGTCAACGAGGCGCTGGCCGCCGTGCAACGCCTGGCCCCCGCGCCGGCACGCACCGGCGCCATCGCCGGCGTGGTGGCCGACGGCACGCCCATCGTCATCCTGGGCGACGGCTTCAAGGGCACGGAAGGGCCGCTGGGCCTGCCCGACGGCAGCTTCGTCTTCACCGAGACGCAGGAGGCGCGCATCACCCGCATCGCCGCCGATGGGCGCCTGAGCACCCACCTGCGCGACACCAACGGCGCCAACGGGCTGGGCATCAACCCGGCCGGCGAGATCGTCGCCGTGCAGGTCAACGACACACGCGTCGGCACGCTGGGCGCGGCGCCCAAGACGCTGGCCAGCGGCTGGGGCGGCAAGGCCTTCGGCCGGCCCAACGATCTCGTCGTGGCGCGCGACGGCACCGTCTACTTCACCGACTCGGGCCGCAACGCCAACCAGGCGGGCGCCGCCGCCACGGTCGAGACGGCAGCACCGGCCGTCTACCGCATCAAGGCCGGTCAGCTGGAGCGCCTGGCCGCCGACATCACGCGGCCCAACGGCATCCAGCTCAGCCCCGACGAGAAGACGCTGTTCGTGGCCGACACGGCCGGCGAGCACGTGCTGGCCTATGCCGTGCAGGCCGACGGCAGCCTCGGCCCGCGCCGCCAATTCGCCAAGCTGGCCGGCTACCGCCAGGCGCAGAACGGCAGCTTCAGCAGCGGCGCCGACGGCCTCGCGGTGGACGGCCAGGGCCGGCTCTACGTGGCCAGCAACGCCGGCATCGAGGTCTTCGATGCAAGCGGCCAGGCCCTGGGCGTCATCGCCTTGCCCAAGCAGCCGCAGAACCTCGCCTTTGCCGGCCAGGACAAGAAGCGGCTCTACGTCGTCGGCCGCGGCGCTGCTTACCGCATAGACACGCTGGCCCAGGGTTTCACGGGCCGCGCCAAGTAACGCTTTCCCTCCAACAAGAGACCCCATGAAGACAACGCTCATCGCGCTGGCCGCCACGCTGCTGGCCGCATCAGCCGCCCAGGCCCAGCAGGCCCCCAAGCCCGAACAGCTCATCAAGTGGCGCCAGTCGGCCTACCAGGTCGTTGCCTGGAACGCCGGCCGCGTGAAGGCCAATGTGGACGGCAGCTACAGCAAGGACGAGGTCATCCGCGCGGCCAACACCATCGCGGCGCTGGCCAACAGCGGCCTGCCGTCGCTGTTCCCGGCCGGCACCGAGACGGGCAAGGGCTGGAAGGACACCACCGTGAAGGCCACGCTGTTCAGCGACACGGCTGGCGCCGCCGCCGCGCAAGCCGCCTTCGGCAAGGAAGCCACCGAGCTGGCCCGCGTGGCCCAGGGTGGTGACGTGGCCGCCGTCAAGGCCCAGCTCGCCGCCCTGCAGAAGACCTGCAAGGCCTGCCACGACGATTTCCGCAACAGCAATTGATCATGAAGAAACTGCTCCTCGCCACTGCCGCCCTGCTTGCCATCAACGCACAAGCCCAGACCCCACCCGCCGCAGCTGCCAGCGCGCCGCCGCCGCCACCCTTTACCTTCTTCGTCACAAGCGTCGGCGGTGGCAACGGCGCCAACTACGGCGGCCTGGAAGGCGCCGACGCGCACTGCCAGAGGCTGGCCACCGCCGCCGGCACGCCGTTCAAGAGCTGGAAGGCCTACCTGAGCACGCAGGGCGCGAACGCCGTCAACGCCCGTGACCGCATCGGCAAGGGCCCGTGGACGAACGTGCGCGGCCAGCCCGTGGCGCGCGACGTGGCCCATCTGCACGGCGACACCGTGGAGCTGGCCCAGCTCGGCAGCAACCTGACGCGCAACACCGCGCTGACCGAGAAGGGCCAGCGCCCCCAGGCGGCCGGCGACACGCCCAACGAGCACGACATCCTGACCGGCTCCACGCCGGACGGCCGCGCCTACCCCGAGGGCGCCGACAAGACCTGCAAGAACTACACGAGCGGCGCCGAGGACGGCTCCGTGCAGCTGGGCCACTTCGACCGCACCGGCGGCGGCAATGCGTCGTGGAACTCCGCCCACGGCAGCCGCGGCTGCAGCCAGCCCAAGCTGGTGGCGACGGGTGGGGCGGGGTTGCTGTATTGCTTCGTGGCGAACAACTGAACCGCAGCTGCGATTCAGCACGAGGCAAGGGACAGCAAGGTCCCTTCGTCATTTGGAGGATATGGTGGCGGCACTGCCAGCCATGCATGGTCGGCAGCATCTCTAAGCATCTAACCGATGACACGAATCTTCTGGCTACGCGTCTGGATCGCCGTCTGCGCCGCGCTTATGTTGTTGGGCGCCTTCGGCTTGCGTGACGACAGGGCATTGCAGGCAGGCCGCGTGACCGAAGGCATCGTCAGCGACCTCAAGTCGCGGATCGGCCGCAGCGGAGCGCCCGCAGTCAAATACCACTTCATCGCCGAAGGCACTCGCGAAACAACTGAGGTCTGGAATACGCTGCCAAGGGCGGCATACAACCAACTCAAGGTGGGCGGCCCGATCGCCGTTCGCTACGTGCCGGATCGCCCGTCGACAAACCGACCGGCAGCCGCCGATCCCAGTTGGGAAGACGGGGCAGCAGCATTGCTGGTCGGCGCCGTTAATGTCGTGCTGGGCATGGTGGCGCTCCGAAGCAACTCTCCTCGAATCAAACGCTGGCGGGAGGACAGCCAGCTCGCGTCTTGACGAGACTTCCTCGCTAGACCGATTGCTCCAGTCGCAACGCCGCTTCCACCGTCGCCAGCTCCTCGCCCGTCAACGGCGCGCCGTTGGCCGCGCCGAGCGCATCGTCGATCTGCGCCAGCCGGCTGGCGCCGACGAGCACCGACGTCATGCCCGGGTGACGCAGCACCCAGGTCAAGGCCAACTGCGGCAGCGTCTGCCCGCGCGCATCGGCCAGCTCCTTGAGCGCGCGCACCACGGCCACACGGCCGGGCGTCACATCGGTGGGCTTCAGGAAGCCGCCCTTCGCAGCACGCGAGTCCGCCGGAATGGCCGAGGCGAGGTAGCGCTCGGTCAGCAGCCCTTGCGCCAGCGGCGAGAACGCGATGCAGCCAATGCCCTCGTCGGCCAGCGTCTCCAGCAGGCCGCCCTCCACCCAGCGGTCCAGCATGCTGTAGCGCGGCTGGTGGATGACGCAGGGCGTGCCCAGCCGGCGCAGGATGGCGCTGGCTTCACGCGTCTGCTCGACCGAGTAGTTGGAGACGCCGACATAGAGCGCGCGCCCGCTGCGCACCGCGTGGTCCAGCGCGCCCATGGTCTCTTCCAGCGGCGTGTCCGGGTCGGGGCGATGGGAATAGAAGATGTCGACGTAGGGCAGGCCCAGCCGCTTCAGGCTCGCGTCCAGGCTGGCGAGCATGTACTTGCGCGATCCCCATTCGCCATAAGGCCCCGGGCCCATGCGGTAGCCGGCCTTGGTCGAGATGATGAGCTCGTCGCGGTGGGCGTGCAGCTCCTCGCGCAGCAGGCGGCCCATCGTCAGCTCGGCGGAGCCGGGTGGCGGGCCGTAGTTGTTGGCCAGGTCGAAGTGCGTGATGCCGCGGTCGAACGCGCCCAGGACCATCTCCCGCGCGGTGTCGTAGCGGTCGACGTCGCCGAAGTTGTGCCACAGGCCCAGCGACAGCGTGGGCAGCAGCAGCCCGCTGCGCCCGCTGCGGCGGTAGGGTTGGCGTTCGTAGCGTTGGGGGTCGGGGGTGTGGCTCATCGAGAGGATGCTGGGAGGCGCTGCCGGGACGGCGCCAAGATCGTATGCGAGTACCTTCATGTAATGCCGCCCGGCCACCGGGTCGCGCGGGTCGCGGGATCAGCCCGAGTCCTACAGGCGGCCCGCCCCGAGGCGACGCATATTTGCGGCATGGCCAACACCGCCCGCCCGCAGCAGGGCTTTGTCCGCGTTCGTGGCGCGCGCGAGCACAACCTGAAGAACGTCGACGTGGACGTGCCACGTGACGCGCTGGTGGTGTTCAGCGGCGTGTCGGGCTCGGGCAAGTCGTCGCTGGCCTTCGCCACCATTTACGCCGAGGCGCAGCGGCGCTACTTCGAGTCCGTCGCTCCGTATGCGCGCCGCCTCATCGACCAGGTGGGCGTGCCGGCGGTCGACTCGATTGACGGCCTGCCGCCTGCGGTGGCCCTGCAGCAGCAGCGCGGCACGCCCAGCGCGCGCTCGTCGGTGGGCAGCGCCACGTCGCTGTCCAGCCTGCTGCGCATGCTCTATTCGCGCGCCGGCCACTACCCGGCCAAGCAGCCCATGCTGTACGCGGAAGACTTTTCGCCCAACACGCCGCAGGGCGCCTGCCCCGGCTGCCACGGCTTGGGCCGCGTCTACGAGGTGACCGAGCAATCCATGGTGCCCGACCCGTCGCTGACCATCCGCGAGCGGGCCATCGCCGCCTGGCCGCCGGCCTGGCATGGCCAGAACCTGCGCGACATCCTCGTCACGCTCGGCCACGACGTCGACAAGCCCTGGCGCGACCTGCCGAAGAAGACGCGCGACTGGATCCTTTTCACCGACGAGCAGCCCACCGTGCCGGTCTATGCCGGCTTCACGCCCGCCGAGACGCGCGCGGCGCTGAAGAGCCGCATGGAGCCGAGCTACCAGGGCACCTTCATGGGCGCGCGAAAATACGTGCTGCACACCTTCGCGACCACGCAGAGCGCGCTGATGAAGCGCCGCGTGTCGCGCTACATGGTGGCCAGCGACTGCCCGATCTGCCAGGGCAAGCGGCTCAAGCGCGAGGCGCTGTCGGTCACGTTCGAGGGACTGGACATCGGCGAGCTGTCGCGCATGCCGCTGCACGCGCTGGCAGAGGTGCTCCGCCCGACCGCCGCCGGCTCGGCGCATGCCGCCGCGCAGGGCCACGGCGTCAGCAGGGCGACGTCGAAGGCGCACACGGCGCAGCGCGTCGCCGCCGGCGGCAACGCTCATGCGGCCGCGCCGGACGTGCGCCGCACGCCCAACCTGTCGGAAGAAAAGCTCATTGCCGCCCAGCGCATCACCCACGACATGCTGGCGCGCATCACCACGCTCAACGAGCTGGGCCTGGGCTATCTGTCGCTGGATCGCGGCACGCCCACGCTGTCCAGCGGCGAACTGCAGCGCCTGCGCCTGGCCACGCAGATCCGCTCCAACCTGTTCGGCGTCATCTACGTGCTGGACGAACCTTCGGCTGGCCTGCATCCCGCCGACGGCGAGGCGCTGCTCAAGGCGCTGCGGGACCTGAAGGCGGCCGGCAATTCCCTCTTCATCGTCGAGCACGACCTGGGCCTGATGCGCGAGGCGGACTGGATCGTCGATGTCGGCCCCGACGCCGGCGAGTTGGGCGGCGAGGTGCTCTACAGCGGCCCGCCGGCAGGCCTGGAGGCGGTGACAGCCTCGCGCACGGCCGCCTACCTTTTTCCGCGCGGCCCGGCGGAACGGCCCCTGCGCCGCATGCCGCACGCCTGGCTCAAGCTGGCCGGCGTGACGCGCAACAACCTGCGCGGCGTCGACGTGGCCTTCCCGCTCGGCAGCTTCACCGCGGTGACCGGGATCTCGGGCTCGGGCAAGTCCAGCCTGGTCAGCCAGGCGCTGGTCGACCTCGTCAGCCAGGCCCTCGGCCATGAGGCCCCGGCGCCGGACGCTGAAGAAGACGACGAAGCGGATGGCCCCTCGCGCGAGGTCACGCACGGCCGCATCGCCGCCGGCGCCGAGCACATCCGCCGCCTCGTGCAGGTCGACCAGAAACCCATCGGCCGCACGCCGCGCTCCAACCTCGCGACCTACACCGGCCTGTTCGACCACGTGCGCAAGCTCTTCGCCGCCACGCCCTCGGCGCGCGCCAAACGCTTCGACGCCGGCCGCTTCTCCTTCAACGTCGCCAAGGGCCGCTGCGAGACCTGCGAGGGCGAGGGCTTCGTCAGCGTGGAGCTGCTGTTCATGCCCAGCGTCTACGCGCCCTGCCCGGCCTGCCACGGCGCGCGCTACAACGAGGCGACGCTGAAGGTCCGCCTGCGCGACAAGAGCATTGCCGAGGTGCTGCAGATGACGGTGGACGAGGCACTGACCTTCTTCGCCGAGGACGCCGCGTTGGCACGGCCGCTCACGCTGCTGCAGCAGATCGGCCTGGGCTATCTGCGCCTGGGCCAGCCCGCCACCGAACTCTCCGGCGGTGAGGCCCAGCGCATCAAGCTCGCCACCGAGCTGCAGCGCGCCCAGCGGGGCAACACCCTCTACGTGCTGGACGAGCCGACGACAGGTCTGCATCCGTCCGACGTGGACAAGCTGCTGGCGCAGCTGAACGGCCTGGTGGACGCCGGCAACACGGTCGTCGTCGTCGAACACGAGATGCGCGTGGTGGCGGCCTGCGACTGGGTCATCGACATCGGCCCCGGGGCCGGCGCCGAGGGCGGGCGGCTGGTGGCCTTCGGCACGCCGGAGCAGGTGGCGCGCGCCAAGGGCAGCCGGACGGCCCGCTACCTGGGCGACGCGCTGGCCTGAGCCGCTCGGTCTCCCGCGTTTGCGGGTGTCGACCTGGCTTACAGCCGGACCTGGCGCCTTGCCGCCCGGCGCCTGCCAAGGCGGCACCCCTATAGCTAGGGATTGCGAAAGTGCCCATCATGGCATGCTTGGTGCTTGCCTGTCAGAAGTAGCCGGCCTGTCCGGACCCTTCTGGAAGAAAAGCATGAAACCCGCTCTCAAATTTCTCTGCTGCGCCGCCGCCCTCGCGTTGCAAGCCGTCCCGGCGCAGGCCGCCCCGGTTGCGCTGACCTGGACCACCACCGTGAATTCGGGCACCACCGTGCCCGGCGCCGTGGTCGGCGAAAGCTTCACGACGACCATCGTCGTCGACAACGGCGGCACCTCGACGGCGTCGCAGACCTGGGCGGACTTCACCTTCGTGTCGTTCCGCCAGCAAGGCGCCTCTGGCTGGTGGTTCGAGTCCACGCAGATCAACCTCCCCGGCAGCACCGGCAGCTTCACCACCAACGCGCTCGGCGTGGTGCTGACGGCCGGCAGCTGGCTCGATGGTTACCCCAACGGCAACGTGCTCACCTCCTGGAGCGGCGCCCAGCTCGGTGGCTGGTGGAACAACGGCGGCAATGAGACCAGCTGCCTGAAAGCCCCCCACACCTGCGTCTGGGCGAACAACGTGTCGGCCAACCGCGTCGGCGCCAGCTGGACCGCTGCGCTGCAGCCGACCGGTGGCACGGTTCCCGAACCGGCCTCACTGGCCCTGGCCGGCCTGGCGCTGGCCCTGGCTGGCGCCGCCCGCAAGCGCCGCTGAAAACAGCGCGGCTGATGCCGCAACAACGTCAAGGGGCCGACAGGCCCCTTTTGTCATTTCAGAACGTCACCTTGACCGACGCTGCGCTCCGCTTGGCTTCGCCGTGGAAGACGGCCTCGATGTTGTTGCCGTCCGGGTCCAGCACGAAGGCGGCGTAGTAGCCGGGGTGGTAGGGCCGCTCGCCGGGCGCACCGTGGTCCTGGCCGCCGCTGGCCAGCGCCGCCTTATGGAAGGCATCGACCGTCGCGCGGTCCTTGGCCTGGAAGGCCACGTGCACGCGCCCGGTCAGCTCGCCTTGCGCGGCCTCGCTCTGGGCGGTGGACACGAACAGCTCGTCGACCCAGAAATAGCTGTCGCCCGTGCCGCCGATGGGTATCTCCAGCACCTTGAAGATCGCCTCGTAGAAGCGCTGGCTGGCCGCCAGGTCGCGAACGACGAGTTGGAGGTGGTCGATCAGCCGGCCGCGATGCAGTTCCTGGGTTTCCATGCGTGCTCCAAATCCGGGGGTCAAGGGAACGGCGATGTTAGAAAGCGACGGCCGCACGGGCAATCCAGGCGCGTTGGATGGACCGCCGTTTGCGCAACCAGGCGAAACAGGGCAAATCGCGGGTCATGCGCTCGACCAAGGCGTTCATCCCTGTTGCCTTTGCGGCCAGCGTTGGCATGATGCATTGCACCTCGTCACCAAACCTCTGGGGAGACACACATGGGAATGAACACGGCAAGCTGGTCGGGCAACCACGAACCTGAGGTCGTCATGGAGGTCAACACGACGCCACTGATCGACGTGATGCTGGTGCTGCTCGTGATGCTGATCATCACCATCCCGATGCAACTGCACACCATCCCCCTGCCGATGGGCGGGGACGCCACGGCGCCGGTGCACAAGCCCATCGTCCACGTCGTGTCCATCGACTTCGACGGCACGGTCTCCTGGGACGATCAGCTCCTGGCGGATTCCGCCGCCGTCGAGGCCAAGATGCGCGAAATCGGCGCCATGGCCGAGGCCAATCAACCGGAGGTCCATGTCAAGCCGAACAAGCTGGCCGACTACGGCGCCGTCGCCGCGGTGATGGCTTCCATGCAGCGCAACGGCGTCAGGAAGATGGGCGTTCTCGGCAACGAGCGCTTCACCAGCTAGCGCCTGCCTCAGCGCTGCACGCCCCAGCGCCGCACCGTCAGCCGTTCGACCGTGTCGAACACGAAGCGCTCCACCAGCCAGCCGATCATCACAACGGTGGCCAGGCCCGCGAAGACGCGGTCGGTCAGCAGTTCGTTGCGGCTCTGGAAGATGTACCAGCCCAGGCCGCCCTGGCCGGAGGACGCGCCGAAGAACAGCTCGGCGGCGATCAGCGTGCGCCAGGCGAAGGCCCAGCCGATGCGCAGGCCCGACAGGATGGCCGGCAGCGCCGACGGCACGAGGATCTGCAGCACGTAGCGCATGCCGCGCAGGCCGTAGTTGCGGCCGGCCATGCGCAGCGTCTCAGGCACGCCCTGGAAGCCCGACAACGTCGACAGCGCCAGCGGCCACAGCACGGCGTGCACGAGCACGAAGATGAGGCTGCCCGAGCCGAGGCCAAACCACAGCAGTGCCAACGGCAGCAGCGCGATGGCTGGCAAGGGGTTGAACAGCGAGGTCAGCGTGTTGAGCACGTCGCGGCCCGGGCGCGTGGCGACGGCCAGCGACGACAGCGTCAGCGCGAGCACCACGCCCAACGCATAACCGCGCAGCAGCAGTGACAGCGACGCGGCGGTGCGCGTCAGCAGTTCGCCGTTGCGCAAGTCGCTCCACCAGGCCTGTGCGGCTTGCAGGAAGCCGGGTAGCAGCAGGTCATTGCCGGCCAGGCGCGCGGCCAGCTCCCAGGCGGCCGCGATGAGCACCAGCACGACGATCTGGCGGATGCCGTCGCGTTGCCACAGGCGTTGGGCGCGGCTGAGCGGCGCGGGCGAGGCGAAGGCGGGCAGCGGCGGCAGTTCGCGTTCGAACTCGGGTCTGGCGGGATGGACGTAACTCATGGCTCGAAAAGGAGGCGGTGGATGCGCTGCTGCTGGGCCTGGAAGGCGGCGCTGCCGATGCTGGCAATCTCGAAGCCGTCAGCGTTCAGCTCGGCACGCACGCGACCCGGGTGGGGCGACAGCAGCAGGATGCGGTTGCCGATGAGCAGCGCCTCCTCGATGGAGTGAGTGACGAAGAGCAGCGTGAAGCCCAGTTCCTTCCACAAGCGCAGCAATTCCTCCTGCAGGCTGCGGCGCGTGAGCGCATCGAGCGCGGCGAAGGGCTCGTCCATGAGCAGCACGCGGGGGCGCATGGCCAGTGCCCGGGCGATGGCCACGCGCTGCTTCATGCCGCCGCTGAGCTGGTGGGGGAAGGCGTCGGCAAAGCGGGTCAGGCCGACGGTTTGCAGCGCTTCGGCTGCGCGGTCGCGGGCGTCCGCCTTGCTGCATTGGCGGGAGGCGATGAGGCCGAAAGCAACGTTGTCGAGGACGCGCTTCCACGGCGGCAGCTGGTCGAACTCCTGGAAGACGACGACGCGGTCGGGGCCGGGTTCGGTGATTGCATTTCCTTGGAGGAGGATTTCGCCGGCGTGGGGTGGAAGGAAGCCGGCGATGGCCTTGAGCAGACTGCTCTTGCCGCAGCCGGAGGCGCCGAGGAGGACGAAGCGGTCGGACTGGTGGACGTCGAAGCTGACTTCGTGGGTAGCGCGGATGGTTCTGTTTTCGCTGCGGTATTCGAGGGTGAGGTTGCGGACCTGCAGCAGCGGGTTTGGCGTTGCGGCGGCCAGCGCGGCGTGTTCTTGGCGGTCTGTTGCAGTCATGGAGGTAGCTGGTTCGAGAGGTCAGGTTGATGCCAAGGCCCATGCCGGGAGTCCCGCCCGGCGGCGGGGTAACTTTCTTCTGCGGCGCCAGAAGAAAGTCACCAAAGAAGAGGCGCTGAACCGCACACCAGCACCACATGCACGAGCTGCTCCGGGCAACAGCCGCTTGTGGTGTGGGCAGACGCGAGCCGCTGCGCTCTCGCTGCTGTCCTTGTCACCACCGCCATCCATCGCAGCAGCAGGCCGCCTAACGCGCGGCTGCACGCCGTGCTCACGAGCAATCCCAATTCAGCGTCGCTAGGGCGACGCGGTCTCTGCCAGCACCTCTGTGGCGTCGCCCCAGCGACGCGGCTGTTCATGGTGAGCCCGGCGTGCAGCCGGCGTTAGGCGGCTTGAAGTGGCGCGCCATGGAACTCGTCACAAGGACAGCAGCGAGAGCGCAGCGGTTCGCGTCTGCCTTAAACCGCGCTGAGTGTTTTCGCGCGCCGCTTTTGGCGGCGTCGCGGTCGTGTGCGGTTCAGGGCCTCTTCTTTGGTGACTTTCTTCTGGCCCCGCAGAAGAAAGTTACCCGGCCGCCGGGACGGACCCCCGGCAATGCACCGAGTCAAACAGGCTCTTCGCAAAAGCAACCAGCAAACCAGCAAGCCTCAACTCCCTCCCACCAAA
>NZ_JBGCUM010000030.1:0-71275 GCF_054177665.1 Roseateles sp. P5_E8
GCGCCAGCGCGCAGGCCACGGCGCCGGCGGGCGAGAACGCGGCCCGGGCCAGCGGCAGCAGGCGGTCGAGCAGGCGGCTCGGGTCCAGCAGCGGCAGCCGCCAGGCCAGCAGGCTGCCGCCGCGGGTCGGCCCGGACACCTCTTTCAGATGGGGCAGCAGGCGGTCGAAGTCGGCGGTCTGGTCGAGTTGCACGAGGCCGGCCTCGCGCAGTTGCGCCAGCAGATCGATGACCTCGTCCTGCGTCGGCGGCTCGCCGGCCTGGGCGAGCTGGGCATCCCACAGCGCCTGCACGGTCTGGCGGCCGTCGAAGCGGCCTGCCAGCGCGTAGGCACCGGCGTTGAGCCGCACGCTGCGGCCACCCGCCGTGGCCGTCAGCAGCAGCCAGCGTTCACCGCGCAGCTGCTGGCGCCGCACGCGCAGGCTCTGCACCAGGCGAGGCCGCAGATGGCTGACGCGGTGCCAGCGCGGGCTGTGCAGGCTGCTCATGGCTCAGCCCAGCCAGGCCCACCAGGCCACGCGGGCGCGGTCCAGCGCATGCCCGGCCCAGGCCCACAGCGGCGGCATGCGGCYGACGACCAGGCTGGCGCGGCCGAGCAGCCCTGGCCGCACGTCATCCCGCGGCGCCAGCAGGCGGGCTTCCACCTCGAAGACATTGCGGCCGTCGACCGCCTTGGCCAGCGGCGTGATGCGCTCGACGACGATGTCCTGCCGGTCCCAGGGCAGCGACGACAGCGCCAGCTGCCCCGGCTGGCCCGGCCGCACACGGGCGATGTCGACTTCGTCCACCTGCACGATGACGCGCTGGCGGCCGGTGGTGGCCAGCGTCAGCAACGTGTCGCCCTGGCGCACCGGCATGCCGATGGACTGGCTGAGGTCGCCCTGGATGACCAGCGCGTCGAAGGGCGCCACCACGCGGCCGCGGGCGAGCTGTTCGGTCACCAGTGCCAGCTGGGCCTGGGCCTCGGTGATGCGTGCCAGGCTGGTGGCGGCGGCGGTGCGGTCGGCCTTGGCCATAGCGGCGGCGTAGGCGTTCTCGTGCTGCGCCAACTGGCTGGCGCCGCGCTCCTGTTCCAGCCGCAGGTCGCCTTCCAGCAGGTCAACGAGCGGTGCGTCGGCCTTCACGCGGTCACCCGGCCGCACGTGCGCCGTCTTGATGAAGCCATCCGCCGGCGCAACGAGCACGCGCTGCTCGGCGCCTTCGATGCGCGCGCGGCCGCTCACCTCGCGCTCCAGAGGCGCGGCGGCCAGGAAAGCCAGTAGCAGCGCGCCGCCCAGCCAGAGCCGGCGCGCCGTGGCGCGGTCCGGCTGGCGCAGGCGCTGCCAGGCGAGGCCCATATCGCGGTGCAGGCGCTGCCAGGCCGAGGACTGGCCCTGGCGCATCCACTGCAGCGCGGGCACGGCGAGTGCCATCAGGTCCTCCACCGAGCGCAGTTCCTCCACAGTGAATGGCGCGCCGTCGCGTTCGATGCACACCGCGCCGAAGACCTCGCCGGCCTGGCCCAGCGGCACGACGGCAACCGCGCCGCCGGCCAGGCGCTGCAGCGCCCGCAATTCCACGGTGATGGGCGGCAGGCCTTGCGGAGCCTCTTCATCGGGCGTCGGGAAGCGGGTGCTGAGCGCCTGATCGATGGCCTCGTCCAGCGCGCCGACGAGTCGCTGGACGGCGTCGGCCTGCGGCTTGGCGGCGTCGAGGTGGGAGCTGGCGAGCAGGGCCGTGCGCCCGTCCTGCACCATGCCCAGCGAGACGCGGGACGGCGTAAACCGCTGGCTCAGCAGCGCCACGAGCCGATGCGCAGCCGCTTCCAGCGAGCTGGCGTTCAGCACCTGGGCGTAGAAATCCAGCGCCGCCTGTGCATCACGGGGCGCGGCTGGAGCGGGCGAAGCGGGCAGGGCGCCCGGCAGCGCCTCGGTTGTCGCGTCGGAAGGGGCGAAGCGCATGGGCGACGGCGGGGGGACGGACAGAACTGGGCTTGGAATTGTGGTCGGCGGGTTGCAGGCGCAGTCGTGCGAACAGCGGCGAAAACCAGCGCCAGCGGGAACTATTGACGGCGCGGCACGCCACCTGACAAGCCGGCGTCGCCAATTGCGTCACCTGTCTATGGCAATGTGGCTTTACAGAGACTCAGGGAAACCCGTTCGGAGCGACATTCGGGGTCTGCCTAGAATTTGTTGCACTGCACAGGAGATTCCCGAATGGCGACTGCCCGCAAGAAGCCGGCATCCACTGAAGAGACTTCCGCTGGCGAGGCCAAGCCMGGCCTGCGCATTCTCAAGAAGTATCCCAACCGCCGCCTCTACGACACACAGACCAGCAGCTACATCACGCTGGCCGACGTGAAGCGCATGGTGCTCGAGGGCATCGCCTTCGAGGTGCACGACGCCAAGACGCAGGACGACCTGACCCGCGCCATCCTGCTTCAGATCATCCTGGAGGAGGAAACCGGCGGCGTGCCGATGTTCTCGACCAGCTCGCTGGCCCAGATCATCCGGTTCTACGGCGGCGCGATGCAGGGCGTCATGGGCGGCCTGCTGGAGCGCCAGATGCAGGCCTTCACCGACCTGCAGTCGCGCTTCACAGAGCAGACGCCAGGCGGCATCCCCTTCACGCCCGACGCGTGGACCGGGCTGATGGGCGGCTATGCCGAGCAGTCCAAGACGCTGATGAATCAGTGGCAGGAACAGCTGAAAAATGCCGGCTCTTTGTTCCCGTTCACCGTGCCGCCAGGCAGCAAAAAGCCCTGACCGGCCGACATCGCCGAAAATACGGCGATGAATGAATCTGCCACCCTCGCCGCTCCGGCCGCCGCGCCCAAGATCGGCTTCGTCAGCCTTGGCTGTCCCAAGGCCCTGACCGACAGCGAATTGATCCTCACGCAGCTGCGCGCCGAGGGCTACGACACCTCGAAGACCTTTGCCGGGGCCGACCTGGTGATCGTCAACACCTGCGGCTTCATTGACGACGCCGTCAAGGAGAGCCTGGACACCATCGGCGAGGCCCTGGCCAAGAACGGCAAGGTCATCGTCACCGGTTGCCTGGGCGCCAAGGCCGGCGCCGGCAGCAGCGATGCCGGCAGCCTGGTGCGCCAGATCCACCCCAGCGTGCTGGCCGTGACCGGCCCGCATGCGACGCAGGAGGTCATGGACGCGGTGCACACGCATGTGCCCAAGCCCCACGATCCCTTCGTCGACCTGGTGCCCAGCTTCGGCGTGAAGCTGACGCCCAAGCACTACGCCTATCTGAAGATCAGCGAGGGCTGCAACCACCGCTGCTCGTTCTGCATCATCCCCAGCATGCGCGGCGACCTGGTGTCCCGCCCCATCGGCGACGTGCTGAACGAGGCCCGCGCGCTGTTCGAGAGCGGCGTCAAGGAGTTGCTGGTCATCAGCCAGGACACCTCCGCCTACGGCGTGGACGTGAAGTACCGCATGGGCTTCTGGGACGGCAAGCCGGTCAAGACCCGCATGCTGGACCTGGTCGCCCAGCTCGGCGAGATCGCCAAGCCCTTCGGCGCCTGGGTTCGCCTGCACTACGTCTACCCGTATCCGCACGTGGACGCCGTGCTGCCCATGATGGCCGAGGGCCTGGTGCTGCCCTACCTGGACGTGCCCTTCCAGCATTCCCACCCCGATGTGCTCAAGCGCATGAAGCGCCCGGCCAACGGCGAGAAGAACATGGAGCGCATCCTGCGCTGGCGCGAGGCCTGCCCGGAGCTGGTCATCCGCTCCACCTTCATCGCTGGCTTCCCCGGCGAGACCGAGGCCGAGTTCCAGCATCTGCTGGACTTCATGCAGGAAGCGCAGATCGACCGCGCGGGTTGTTTCGCCTACTCGCCCGTCGAGGGCGCGAGCGCCAACGACATCGAAGGCGCGCTGCCCAAGGAGGTCCGCGAAGAGCGCCGTGCGCGCTTCATGGCGGTGGCGGAGCAAGTGTCCACCGCCAAGCTGCAGGCCCGTGTCGGCCAGACACTGCAGGTGCTGGTCGACTCCGCGCCGGGCCTGGGCCGCAAGGGCGGCGTGGGCCGCTCCTACGCCGACGCGCCCGAGATCGACGGCACCGTGAAGATCCTGCCGCCCGAGAAGGCCAGCAAGACGATGAAGGTTGGCGACTTCGTGCGCGCCCGCGTCGTCGCGGCGGACGGCCACGACCTCGTCGCTTCGCTCGTATGACGCGCGGACCGTCGACCGAGCTGATCCACCACCCCTACCGCGCCCCCGAAGGCTGGGACGCGGTGCCCGTGCCGGTGGCCAAGGCATCGACGGTGCTGTTCAAGGACACGGCCGACCTGCACAAGCCCCGGCCGCGCGACGGCCTGAGCTACCGCTACGGCCTGCACGGCACGCCCACCAGCTACACGCTGGCCGCGCGCATCGCCACGCTGGAGCATGCCGAGCACTGCCTGCTGGTGCCCAGCGGCCTGGCGGCCGTGACGCTGCCGTCGCTGGCCGTGCTGCGCCCCGGTGACGAGGTGCTGGTGCCGGACAACGTCTACGGCCAGAACCGCTACCTGACCGAGTCCTGGTTGCCGCAGTGGGGCGTCACGCACCGTTTCTACGACCCGCTGACGGTGCCCGAGCTGCGCGACAACACGAAACTCGTTTGGCTGGAAGCGGCGGGCTCGATCACCTTGGAGTTCCCCGATCTGTTGGGCACGCTCGCCGCCTGCCGCGCGCGCGGCATCACCACGGCGCTGGACAACACCTGGGGCGCGGGCCTGGCCTTCAACGGCTTCGAGCCGGCGCCCGCGACCCACCCGGGCCTGGGCGCCGACATCGTCATGCAGGCACTGACCAAATACCCCAGCGGCGGCGCCGACGTGCTGATGGGCTCGGTCTGCACACGCGACAGGCGCTTACATGACCGCCTCAACCTTGCCCACGAGCACCTCGGCTACGGCCTGGGCCAGAACGACGTCGAGCTGGTGCTGCGTGGCCTGCCGACGATGCCGCTGCGCTACGCGGCGCAGGACCGCGTGACGCGCGAGCTGGCCAGCTGGGTGGCCGGCCGGCCGGAGGTCGCGCGCGTCTTCCATCCCGCGCTGCCGGGTTCGCCGGGCCATGAGCACTGGCTGGCCGTTGGCGGTTCTGGCGCGGCCTGCCTGTTCTCGGCTGTCTTCAAACCGGGCTACTCCGCCGCTCAAGTCGACGCCTTTGTCGACGCCTTGCAGCTCTTCGGCATCGGCTACTCCTGGGCCGGCCCCATGAGCCTGGCCGTGCCCTACGACATGAGCCGCAGCCGCAACCTGCCGCTGCCCTTCGACGGCGGCACGCTGGTGCGGTTTGCCATCGGTCTGGAAGACGGCGCCGACCTCGAGGCCGACATCGAGCAGGCGCTTGCCGGCCTGCGCACGGCCGTCTGACGGACTTCTCCCGCGCTATCCTCTGCTGCCCTGTTTCTGCTGGGCGGACTTCATGCTTGCGATGCGTCGATGGATGCTGCTTGGTCTGGCCCTGCTGCTTGCCGCATCGCGGGTGCAGGCCGAGCGCCTGGTCGTCTTTGGCGATGACAGCTATGCCCCGGTGATCCACCTCGTGYAGGGCCAGCCGGCGGGTGTTCTTGCCGAGCTGCTGCGCCAGGCCGAGCACTACAGCGGCGACAGCTACGAGCTGCAATTGATGCCCTGGAAGCGCGCCTACGAGATGGCCCGGCGCCAGCAGGGCGGGCTGATCGGCGTGTCGACCACGGCCGAGCGGCGGGAGCAGTGCGATTTCTCGCGGCCTATCTACAGCGACGACATTCATGTGGCGGTTCTGAAGGGCCACGAGTTCCCGCTGCATGGTCTGGACGACCTGCGCGGCAAGCTGATCGGCGGGGTGCTGGGCGCCAGCTACGGTGAGGCGATGGACCAGGCGATCCGCGACGGCCTCTTCCAGGTGGACCGCGACATCAGCCAGGCCAGCCGGCTGCGCAAGCTGCTGGCGGGGCGGCTGGACGGCGCGCTCATCGGCAACGGGCAGCGCGGCTTCGAGCTGGCTCTGGCCAGCCACCCGTCGCTGCGGGGCCAGGAGTCACGCTTCGTGCTGCTGCCCACCCCGCTGGTGCACGACCCGCTGCTCCTGGCCTTCCCCAAAGGCATGAACAAGGCCGATGCGATTGCGCGTTTCGATACGGCGATGGCCAAGGTTGTGCAGCTGGCCGCGGCGCGGCGCTGAGCGGGCTCAGCCTCTCAGCTCTTGTTCGAGACCTTGTGGCGCATCAGTTGGCCCTTCTCCCGTTCCCAGTCCCGCTCCTTCTCGGTATTGCGCTTGTCGTGCTCTGCCTTGCCCTTGGCCAGCGCGATGTCGGCCTTCACGCGGCCGTCCTTGTAGTGCAGGTTCAGCGGCACCAGCGTGAAGCCGCGCTGTTCCACCTTGCCCACCAGCCGCTTGATCTCGGCCTTGTGCATCAAGAGCTTCTTGGTGCGGTCCGCCTCGGGCGAGACATGGGTTGAGGCGCTGCGCAGCGGGTTGATGCGGCAGCCGATCAGGAACAGCTCGCCGTTCTTGATCAGCACGTAGCCGTCAGTCAGTTGCACCTGGCCAGCGCGGATGGCCTTGATCTCCCAGCCGGACAGCACCACACCGGCCTCGAACTTTTCTTCGATGTGGTAGTCGTAACGGGCGCGGCGGTTCTCGGCGATGGACATGAAGTGGGATGTGGGGCGCTAGGCCCTTCTTACAATCCTGGCATTCTATGAAGCAGGTCAAAAAGTCCGTTCTGCTCTGGTACACGCCCCGCGAGATGTACGAGCTGGTCACCGCCGTGGAGCGCTATCCCGAGTTCCTGCCCTGGTGCAACAAGGTGGAGGTGCTGGCGCGCGAGGGCGATGCCGTCACGGCCCGCCTGCACCTGGCCTATGCCGGCGTACGCTACGCGTTCACGACGCGCAATCGCAACCATGACGGCAACGACGAGGCGGGCCCCAGCGTCGACATGGGGCTGGTGGACGGCCCCTTCTCGCATCTCGACGGCGTCTGGCAGTTCCTGCCGCTGAACAAGCCCGGCACCGAGGGCGAGCCCACCGCCTGCAAGATCGTCTTCGAGCTGAGCTACGCCTTCAGCAGCGGCGCGCTGGAGGCGGTGGTCAGCCCGGTCTTCGACCGCATCGCCAACACCTTCGTCGACAGCTTCGTGCAGCGCGCGGAAGGCCTCTACGGTGCGCGTTGAGCTGGTCTGGAGCGTGGCAGCCGGCGACGTGCAGCAGCGCTGGCTGGAGGTGGAGGAGGGCGCGACGATCGCTTCGGCGCTGCGTGGCTGTGCTGACTTCAACTTGCCACTGGACCAGTTCCGCATCGGCATCTGGGGCCGTGTGCGGCCGCTGGAAACCCCGCTACGCGAGCGTGACCGCATCGAGGTCTATCGCCCGCTGATCGTCGACCCGATGGAGGCGCGCCGGCTGCGCTATGCCAAGCGCGGCGAGCGCATCGTCTCGCGCCACCGGCCCAAGGCGGGCGGCGGCTGAGCCGGGCCTACTTGCCAGGTCTTACTTGCACTCGCTGGCGACCAGCCCGCGCGCGCGTTCAGCCTCGGCCTGGCGCTGCACATCGTCCATGAAGACGCGCTCACCCGCCTCATTGGTGCGGGTGATGCGAATGCCGCTCTGCAGGTCACGCAACTGCGCCTGGGCGCGGCTGCAGTTCTCGCGCTTCTGCTCGGCAATGCGGCGCTCTTCTTCCTTCTGCTTGGCGTTCTCGCGGTCCTGGTCCTGCTTCTGGCGCGAGGCCGCATCCTGCTCGGCCTTGGTCGGCGCGCTGGCGGCTGGCTTCGGGGCAGAGGCGGGGGCGCTGGCGGGAACGCCGGCCGGCGAGACCGTGATGCTGCGCGCGGCGGCCGTGGCGGGGCGCAAAAGAATGTCCTTGTCCGGCGTGCCGGCCGGCGGCGGGCGATCGCTGTACTGAACGTTGCCCTTGGCGTCCTTCCACTTCCATTGCGCCTGCGCGGACAGGGCAAAAACCAGGCCGAGGAGGGCGATGAAAAGGGGCTTGTGACGCATGGGCCGAAGTGTAGCGGGAGGCCCTCCGTATAATGCCGCTTTGCGTCTGGAGCCTTTCTCATGCGCCTTCTCGGCAAAGCGCTCACCTTCGACGATGTTCTGTTGGTGCCAGCGTTCTCCCAGGTGTTGCCCCGCGACACCAGCCTTGCGACCCGCCTGTCGCGCAATATCCCCCTGAACCTGCCGCTGGTGTCCGCCGCGATGGACACCGTGACCGAGGCCCGCCTCGCGATTGCGATCGCGCAGGAGGGCGGCATCGGCATCGTGCACAAGAACCTCAGCGCCGAAGCACAGGCGCGCGAAGTCGCCCGGGTCAAGCGCTACGAGAGCGGCGTCGTCCGCGAGCCGCTGACCGTCGGCCCGAACACCACCGTGCGCGAGGCGATGGAGCTGACCCAGCTGCACGGCTTCTCGGGCTTCCCGGTCGTCGAAGGCAAGCGCGTCATCGGCATCGTCACCGGCCGCGACCTGCGCTTCGAGACGCGCATGGATGCCAAGGTCAGCGAGATCATGACGCCGGCCGAAAAGCTCATCACCGTCAAGGATGGCGCGTCCACCGACGAGGCCAAGGCGCTGATGCACAAGCACAAGCTGGAGCGCGTCGTCGTCGTCAACGACGCCTTCGAGCTGCGCGGCCTGATGACCACCAAGGACATCACCAAGCAGACCAGCTTCCCCAACGCCGCCCGTGATGCCCAGGGCAAGCTGCGCGTCGGCGCGGCGGTGGGCTTCGGCGAGGACACCGAGCAGCGCGTCGAGCTGCTGGTGCGCGCCGGTGTCGACGCCATCATCGTGGACACCGCGCACGGCCACAGCGCCGGCGTGCTGGAGCGCGTGCGCTGGATCAAGCGCGCCTACCCCAACGTCGACATCATCGGCGGCAATATCGCCACCGGTGCCGCAGCGCTGGCGCTGGTGGAAGCCGGCGCGGACGGCGTCAAGGTCGGTATCGGCCCCGGCTCCATCTGCACGACGCGCATCGTCGCGGGCGTGGGCGTGCCGCAGATCACGGCCATCGACAACGTCGTCACGGCCCTCAAGGGCACCGGCGTGCCGGTCATCGCCGACGGCGGCGTGCGCTACTCGGGCGACCTGGCCAAGGCCATCGCCGCGGGTGCCGACAGCGTCATGATGGGCGGCGCCTTTGCCGGCACCGAGGAAGCGCCGGGTGAGGTCGTCCTCTACCAAGGCCGCACCTTCAAGAGCTACCGCGGCATGGGTTCCATGGGCGCCATGGCCAAGGGCAGCGCGGACCGCTATTTCCAGGACACGTCGGCCAACAACCCGAACACGTCCAAGCTCGTGCCGGAAGGCATCGAGGGCCAGGTGCCCTACAAGGGCTCGGTCGTGCAGGTCATCTTCCAGATGGCCGGCGGCCTGAAGGCGTCGATGCACTACTGCGGCTGCGGGTCAATTGAAGACATGCAGAACAAGGCCGAGTTCGTCGAGATCACGACGGCGGGCATGCGCGAGAGCCATGTCCACGACGTGCAGATCACGAAGGAAGCACCGAACTACCGCAGCGCGGGCTGAGGCCCAACCACTGCAAACGGGGCGACGCCAGATCGCCCCGTTTCGCTTTTCAGGAACCCGATGAGCCCCTCCCCGCAACGCACCCCGGCCATGGGCTTCATCATGGCCGCCGTGCTGATCGACATGATCTCGATCGGCCTGATGGTGCCGGTGCTGCCCCACATCGTCGGCACGTTCACGAACAGCAACGACGAGCAGACCTCGGCCTACCTGCTGGTGACCATGGCCTTCGGCGTGGCCAACTTCTTCGGCTCGCCGGTGCTGGGCTCGCTGTCGGACCGCTTCGGCCGCCGCCCGGTGCTGCTGATCGGCTTTGCCGGCCTGGCGCTCAGCTTTTTCGTGACGGCCATGGCCACGGCGCTGTGGATGCTGGTGGTGGTGCGCCTGTTCTCGGGTGCCATGCAGGCCAACATCGCCATCGCCAATGCGTACGTGGCCGACATCACGGCACCGGAAGACCGTGCACGCCGCTTCGGCCAGCTTGGCGCGATGTTCGGCATCGGTTTCATCCTCGGCCCGGTCGTGGGCGGCTGGCTGGGCCATTACGACGTGCACTGGCCCTTCATTGCCGCCGGCTGCATGGCGCTGGTGAACTGGTGCTATGGCTTCTTCGTGCTGCCCGAGTCCCTGCCAAAGGACAGGCGCAGCCCCTTCGACTGGAAAAAGGCCAACCCCGTCACCGCGTTGCGCGGCCTGGCCGCGCTGAAGGGCGTGGGCTCGCTGGTGACCGTCATCGCGCTGTCGTCGCTCGCGCAGTTCATGCTGCACATGACCTGGGTGCTGTACACCAAGTTCCGCTTTGGCTGGGGGCCGCGGGAGGTGGGCTGGTCGCTGCTGGCCGTGGGCATCGTGTCGGTGCTGAGCCAGGGCGTGCTGCTCAAGCCGCTGCTGGCCCGTTTCAATGCGCAGCGGCTGGCCCTCATCAGCATGACGTCGGCCTCGCTCGCCTACCTGGGCTTCGGCCTGGCCACCGAGGCCTGGATGATGTACGTCATCATCGGCTTCAACCTGCTGGGCGGCGTGGCGACGGCAGCCTTGCAAAGCATCATCTCCAACGCCGCCCCGGCAACCCAGCAGGGCAAGGCCATGGGCGCCGTGTCCTCACTCAACAGCCTGATGGCCGTCTTCGCCCCCCTCGTGGGCCTGACGCTGCTCGCCCAGGTGTCGCACCGCCCGGCGGGCGACATCCTCATCGGCCTGCCCTTCTTCGCCTGCGCCGCGCTGCAAGCTGCGGCCATGCTGATCACCCTCTTCTTCTTCCGCAGCCACCCGCCGGTGCAGCCCGTCCAGCCGGCCTGAAAGACGCCTTATGCAACACGACAAGGTCCTCATCCTCGACTTCGGCTCCCAGGTCACCCAGCTCATCGCCCGCCGCGTGCGCGAGGCGGCCGTGTTCTGCGAGATCCATCCGAACGACGTGTCCGACGACTTCATCAAGTCGTTCGCACCCAAGGCCATCATCCTGTCGGGCAGCCACGCCTCCACCTACGAAGACCACGAGCTGCGCGCACCGCAGGCCGTCTGGGACCTGGGAGTGCCCGTGCTGGGCATCTGCTACGGCATGCAGACCATGGCCGTGCAGCTGGGCGGCACCGTTGAGTGGAGCGACCACCGCGAGTTCGGCTACGCCGAGGTGCGCGCGCATGGCCACACCCAGCTGCTCAGCGGCATCCAGGACTTCGAGACGCCCGAGGGCCACGGCATGCTGAAGGCCTGGATGAGCCACGGCGACAAGGTCACCGTGCTGCCGCCGGGCTTCAAGCTGATGGCGTCCACGCCCAGCTGCCCCATCGCCGGCATGGCCGACGAAGAGCGCCGCCTCTATGCCTTCCAGTTCCACCCCGAGGTCACGCACACGCTTCAGGGAGCGGCCATCATCACGCGCTTCGTGCGCGAGATCGCCGGTTGCCAGGGCGACTGGCAGATGGGCAGCTACATCGACGAAGCCGTCGCGAAGATCCGCGAGCAGGTCGGTGACGAGGAGGTCATCCTCGGCTTGTCCGGCGGCGTCGACTCCAGCGTGGCCGCAGCCCTCATCCACCGCGCCATTGGCGACCAGCTCACCTGCGTCTTCGTCGACCATGGCCTGCTGCGCCTGAACGAGGGCGACATGGTGATGGACATGTTCGTCGGCCGCCTGCATGCCAAGGTGATCCGCGTTGACGCCAGCGAAGTCTTCCTCGGCAAGCTGGCCGGCGTGACCGACCCCGAGCGCAAGCGCAAGATCATCGGCGCCGAGTTCGTCGAGGTCTTCCAGGCCGAGGCGAGCAAGCTCAAGAATGCCAAGTGGCTGGCCCAGGGCACCATCTATCCCGACGTCGTCGAGAGCGGTGGCACCAAGACCAAGAAGGCCACGACGATCAAGAGCCACCACAACGTCGGCGGCCTGCCCGAGACGCTTGGGCTGAAGCTGCTGGAGCCGCTGCGCGAGCTGTTCAAGGACGAAGTGCGCGCGCTGGGCGTGGCGCTGGGCCTGCCGGCCGACATGGTCTACCGCCACCCCTTCCCCGGCCCGGGTCTGGGTGTGCGCATCCTCGGCGAGGTGAAAAAGGACTTCGCCGACCTGCTGCGCCGCGCCGACGCGATCTTCATCGAGGAGCTTCGCAACACCATCGACCCGGCCACGGGCAAGAGCTGGTACGCGCTGACCTCGCAGGCCTTTGCCGTGTTCCTGCCGGTGAAGAGCGTCGGCGTCATGGGCGACGGCCGCACCTACGACTACGTCGTGGCCCTGCGCGCCGTGCAGACCAGCGACTTCATGACCGCCGACTGGGCCGAGCTGCCTTACTCGCTGCTCAAGCGCACGTCGGGCCGCATCATCAACGAGGTGCGGGGCATCAACCGCGTGACCTACGACGTGAGCAGCAAGCCGCCCGCGACCATCGAGTGGGAATAAATTGCCGCCGCGCGATCAGCGCTCGTTGACCTTCGTCTGTTGCATCAGCAGATCGAGCTTGGCCTTCATCTGGTCCTGGGGCGTGCCGGTCTCGGCTCGGTACTGGAAGGTATAGAGCACGTCCGGAGTCGGCTCGGCATCCGCAACGCCATAGATCGTGCTGATCATTTGCCTGTTGTTCGCAGTCAGAGCAACGGCGTCGTAAGGATGGGCGTGATGGAGTCGTTTTCGCCATTCCGTCTTCGCGGACTCGCTGCCGACTTCTGCGGGCGTCCCATGGCGGAAGACGTCGACCTCGGTCTTCTCGTCGGGGTTGTAGGCCACGACGCCTGCGACGCCGAGCGTGGCGCCTGCGGGTTCACGGCTGAAGGCGAAGTCCAGCCGCAGACGGCTGCCCTGATCGATCTTCTGCAACTCGGGGCCGTAGGTGAAAGCCACGCGGCTGTCGTCGAACGCGAAGCTGCGGCCATAGTCGATGTGCAGCACCGATGCCGCCAGCGGCTTGGGCAGCAGGGGCCGCTGCGACAGGAAGCGGTCCCACTGTGAGAGCTTGCCTTCATAGGACGCTGCGAAGAAGCCGGTCAGCAGCTTCATCCGCTCGATCTGGAAGTTACGCCCCAGCGTCGAGACCCTGCTCTCGAAACCAACCGAACCGTCGGGCACGGGCAGGTCGAATTCGACCAGCCAGTCGCTGCCGAACCAGGTGGTGACGTGCCAGGCACGCACCTGCCAGACCCGGCCCCAGGTGTCGGTGAAGAGGGCGTCCTCGGTCGGGGCGCCCATTGAAACGACCTTGGCATTCTCGGCATTGATGTGGATGGTCGCCTGCGACGCCTTGAGCACCACCTCCCTGACCATCTGGGCGTCCGAATACCACTTCGCCTGATTGACGTCGTCCGGCTGGTGCCGGTGGAACACGAGGTAGCCCTTGAAGTTGGCCGAGTCCTGCCAGCCCTCGCGGCCCAGATCGAGCCGCGTGTAGGTCGGCTGCGTGAACGTCCAGTTGCCGTTGCCGTTCTGTACGACGATGGCCGGCGCGCTGCGCTCGTAGAGGCCGTGAAGCAGCCGTTCGCTGCCGCTGCCGCGGGGGAAGGTCTCGGTCGCGTTGTCGGCAAGCAGCCCTTGCAGCTGCGTCGCATTGAACTCCTCCACCGCCTTCAGGTAGGCCGCCGACAGTTCGGCGAAGCTCTTGGGCGCGGGGATGTCCGTCTTGAATCGTCCCGTCCGCGTCTTGTCGAAAACGGCAAAGCCGGTGACAGCGCGCGAATCCGTGCTCACCAGATGGTCTGGCGCGCTCTTCACGAGCGCGGCAGGAACGGCAATGTTCAGCGTGTTCTCGGAGGTGCGCATGGCGCGCACGAGGCCGATCACGCTGCCCTTGGCGTCAATCAGCGGTCCACCGCTGTTGCCGCCCGATATCGGCGCGGAGAAGCGCATCCACTTCCAGCGCCCGCTCTCGTCCTCCGGCGTGTCCGACGTGTAGTTGCCTTCCCGCATGACGACGCCCTCGCCGAGTGCGTTGCCGACGGCGTAGACCGTCTCGTTGAGTTCAGGCTTGTCGTTCAGTTCCAGGAAGGCGACACGATCCGGCTGCTTCGCCAGCGTGAACACCGCGAAGTCCTGGTCAGTGGAGCCCTTGGTGATCTGCGCGATCGGATAGAGCTTGCCGTCCGCGTCGCGCAGCATCGGCTCGCCGCGCGAATCGCCGAACGCTGCGATCAGCACGTGCATGGCCGTGGCGTACTGGTTCGGGCCGATGGCGAAAGCAGTCCCTATCGACACGTACTTGTCGGAGCGTGCCTGGTAGGGAATCAGCTCCTGCCAGGGCTTGTCGTAGGTGACGGACTCCTGGGCCGGCTTGGGCAGGACGACTTCGAAGGTCGCCTCGCGCACCTTGCGCTGGATGCCCGCCTCCAACGGCGCCGCACGCGCGCCGACGCAGAGCTGCAAAGCGAGAAACACGAGCCCGCCAACGCGAGCCGCCGCTGCCAATGACTTTTGCATACGCTTCCCTTGCGGTGGTGGCCCGAAGAAAGCTGGGCCGTCGAGGGATGCTGCGATGGGCAGGCTGCCGGCTGGTATCGAGGGGGTGAAGAAGGATGAAGTGCCTGACTGGGGCCTGTCGGCCCGGCACCCCGCGCCACGCCCTTCAAGCGCGACGACTCGGCTTGCGAGCCCGCCACGCCAGCGCTGGCAGCCCGATCAGCAGCAGCCATGCCGCAGCCGGTTCGGGCACCGCCGAAGGCACCGGGTAGGTAAAGCCGCTGTCGCTGTGCAGCGTGATGCCTAGCGCCGGGTCCAGGCCGCCCATGTAGAGGTAGGCGGAGTTGCCGTAATCGGCGCTGTTGTTGCGCCCGTTGAGCACGTCGCCTGGCCCCCAGCCGCTGGAGAACATGCGCGTGAAGGCCGTGAGCCCATAGGTGACCCAGATCTCTTCCCCGACTTTGGCGGAGAACGTCGTTTCGTAGTCCGCCAACGCGGCGCCGCCGAAGTCGCTGGCCACGTCCACCGTCTGGTTGAACTGGTTGATGCCGAAGGAGAGTTGCCCGCCGCCTTGCCCGCTCACGTCCATCAACACCTTGACCGACACGGGTGTGCCGGCGGGCAGCACGGTCGACCGAATGGTCACGCGATCTGACAACTGCGCAAAAGCGCGACCGCCGATGGTCACTCTGTTGCCTCCAGAGCCTTGCAACTGCACGAAGGTGGAGGCGTGCAGCTGGCCGATCGATGCGAACGCGCGTGCCTTGCTGTTCATCACGAAGTTCGGCACCTGAGAGCCGTTGCCGGCATCGAACACCGAACGCACCTTGGTCACCGTGCCGGTGTCTGTCAATGGGGAGCCGAGCCCGATGTTCCGGGTGAATCTCACGCACTCGTCGAAGACGGTGGTGCCGGGTGCGCAGGAAGAGGTCGTGATGACATTGTCCGCACCGGGCTCGACTCCGCTTTGCGTGATGAGGTAGGCCTCCACGGCGACGCCCGCCGCCGTTGCGGAAAGCGACAGGGTCAGCAATGACGCGGCTGCGGCCAGACGGGTGCAGGAGCTGGCAAAGCCGCGCGGTGCGCCGGAGTTGCCGCGCTGCGGCCCGGCCGGTGCGATGCCGCTGGCCAGAAGGCCGTCCGTCGGGAATGCAATCAGTTTCATGGCGTGCTCCGAGATGGGGTGCCGCCACGGTAGGACGAGGCCGTTGCCGCGCCGTTGCGGCGCGTCCGCGCTCAGCGCCAGGTCGTGCGGAAGCTGGCCTGCACCTCGGTCCAGTCGGCCAGGCTGGCGCCAATGCGATCCAGCCATACGGCGAGCACCTCGCCGCCCAGGGCCTGCGCCAGCTCCAGCGCGGCGGTGGTGTTGGTTTGCGGGTCATCGAGCACCGCCCGCGCCAGGGCCAGCTGTGACGCGTCGGCACCGGCGCGGCAGCGCACGGCCAGCATGCGCAGCCTCAGTTCGTCGTTCATGCCCGGCGCGTCGTCGGCGGCCAGCAGCGCCAGTGCGCCGGCGCTGTCGCCTTCGCAGCAGCGGCGTTGCGCGTCCACCAGTGCCAGCCGCTGACGCACGCGCGGGTTCTCGATGGCGTCGGGCGGGCCCAGGCGCAGCAGCCATTCGCGTGCTTCGCTCGCGTCACCGCGCAGCAGCGCGCCCACCGCGCAGGCCAGCCAGACTGGTTGCCCGGCCTGGGGCGACTGGGCCAGCGCATCGTGGTCCAGCGCTGCCAGCAGGGGCGCCGCGCGCGGCCACTGGCCCAGCACGGCCATCGGCTCCAGCACCGCCATGGCGATGCCGGCAATGGACATGGGCTGGCCGATGGCGATGACCTCGTCGATGGCCGGTTCGATGTGGGCCCAGGCGCGGCCCCAGTCGCCGACCATGAAGTAGGCGTCGATGAAGAGGGCGCGGAACATCGTCCTGGCCTCGCTGCCCTTCTGCTCGGCGCACAAGGCCCAGCCCTCCAGGGCCACCGGCAGCGCGTCGGCCGGGCGCGTCTGCTGCAGGAAGGTGACCGCCAGGTTGTAGAGGGCGAACAGCTGCGTGGGCCGGTTGCCGAAGCGCCCGGCCAGCGCGGCGGCCTCGCGCAGGTCGGCCTCGGCGATGTCCACGTTGCCGCGCTCAGCCTCGAAAGCGCCGCGCAATTGCAGGCTGCGGGCGAGCAGCATGCCGTCACCGCGCTGCCGGCTGGCGGTGACGAACAGGTCGGCACGCGCGACCGCCACATCGAAGCGCGCTGCAGAGAACTCCAGCATGGCCAGCGAGCCCAGCAGCTCCGCACGCTCGGGGTGGGCCGGATGAATGAGGGCCAGCGCTTCCTCGCCCAGCGCGCGGGCTTCGTCGATGCGGCCGTGCTGCTGCAGCGCGTCCATGCGCAGCGACAACCCGCGCAGCCGTTGGCTGTCGTCGACCGGCGGCGGCAGCGTGTCCAGCAACGCCAGTGCGGCCTGGGCACTTTTGCCGCGCACGAGGTAGCGCGCCAGCGCGTGGCCCGCGTCGACTTCGATGGCGGGCGGCAGCGCCGTGCCGGCGCGCAGGTCCTCCAGGCGCTGCCGGCAGGACTCGGCTTCGGCGTGGCGGCCCAGGCCGTGTTCGGCCTCCAGCAGGCGCGCCAGCAGCGTGGCGGCCTGGGGCGCTGGCGGGTCGTCCGCCAGGCCCTGCTGCCAGTGCCGCGCCGCTTCGCCCAGTGCCGCCAGCGCGCGGGCAGCATCGCCTGCGGCCAGCCGGTGGGCGACGGCGCGGCGCGGTTCGCCGCAGGCCTCGAAGTGGCGCGCGGCCTCGGCGCTGCTGCCCAGCGCTTCGGCACCCAGGGCCAGTCGGTGATGCACCAGGCGGCGGCGCACGGGCTCCAGGGCCGAGTCCAGCGCCTGGCGTGCCAGGTCATGCGCCCAGGCATAGCCGCCGGCCGCGTGGGCGCGCACAAGCTCGGCTCGCGCGGCCTGCTCCAGCGCCTGCACGGCCTCCAGTTCAGACAGCGCACTGGCCGACGCCAGCCAGGCGGCGCTAAAGGGCTCGCCGGCCAGCGCGGCCGCTTCCAGCAGGCGTGCCGTTGGCGCGTCCAAGCGGCGCACGCGCGCCAGCACGGCCTCGCGCACGCTGGCCGGCATGGGCAGCTCACGGTAGTCCTGTGTCACGGCGTCGAAGGGCGTGCGCCAGCGGCCTTGCTCGTCGACGCCGAGCACGGCGGTCTCGGCCAGGTCGCGCAACGTCTCCGAGATGAAGTAGGGGTGGCCGCCGGTGGCGCTGCACAGGCGCTCGGCAAAGCGCACCGGGTCGGCGGCGCCGGACAACTGGCGCACCAGCTCATAGACCGCCTCGGCCGACAAGGGTCCCAGCGCGACGGTCTCGGCGGCGAGGGCCGCGCTCAGGCCCAGCAGCTCGGGGTCGTCGCTGGCGCCGCGCCAGCAGACCAGCTCGATGGCGCCTTCGGCGCCCGCCTCCCGGCGGCGCGCGGCGGCGCGGGCCAGCAGCGTGCGGCTGGCGGGGTCGGCCAGTTGCCAGTCGTCCAGCACGAGGGCGTCGAAGGCGCCGCGCGACAGCGCCAGCCAGGCCTGGATGCAGGCCTCGTCAAAGCGCAGCTGCTCGGCCTGCGTGCGCAGCGGCGCGGGCGCCGGGCCCAGTTCGGGCAGCAGCCGGGCGACTTCGGTCACGACCCAGTCGTCCAGCCCGCGCAGGTCGGGCGGCTCGCCGGCCAGCACGCGCAGCACGCGGGCGCAGGCACCAAAGGCGATCTCGCCGTCGCCGCTGCGGCRGCGCACCAGCGCATAGGCGCCTTGCGAGGCCGCGAAGTCGGTAGCCAGGCGGGTCTTGCCGACGCCGGCCTCGCCGACGATGACGACCGCCGTGCGGCGCGCCCAGGCCGCCTGCAGCCGGGCCACCTCGGCGGCGCGGCCGACGAAGGGCAGGCGCTCCGGCAAGGCCTGCGGCGGGCGGATGGGCAAGGGCGCGGCAGCCGCCGCGTTGCCGCGCAGCGACTGCGCCAGCGCCACGGTCTCGGGCATGGGCGCCAGACCCAGCTCGGCGGCCAGCAAGGCTTGGCAGCGCTCGAACTGGCGCAGCGCCGCCTCGCGCTGGCCGGTGGCGGCCAGCAGGCGCATGGCCTGGCGGTGGTGGCGTTCCTGCAGGCCGTCCTCGCTCAGCAGCGCCTGCACATGGCCCAGCGCTGCCGGCAGGTCGGCGCGCGCCTCGGCCGCCGTGGCGGCGGCTTCCAGAGCGTGCAGCCGCAGCCGCAGCGCGCGCTCGCGGGCCGCGCTCAGCCAGGGCGCGAACAGCGGTGCGTCGTCCAGCTGCAGGCCGTCCGCCAGCTCGCCCTGCCAGGCTGACAGAGCCAGCTCGGGCGTGGCTTCGGCCCGCAGCAGGTCGCAGCTCATCGTGTCGCCGGGGTGCAGGTGGTCGTCGTCGACGCGGAAGGCCTCGGGCACGCCCGCCTCGCGCAGCCGCGCCAGCTCGCGGCGCAGGTTGCGGCGCGCGCTGGGCTCGTCCAGGTCCGGCCACAGCAGCGCGCACAGGCTTGGGCGGCTGGCGCCGCCGTCCAGCGCCAGCACCAGCAGCAGCGCCTGCGTCTTGCGGTTCGTCAGGGCCACAGGCTGGCCGCCGCGCCACAGGCGCACCGGCCCCAGCACGCGCAGCTCCAGCCCGGCACTCGACGGTTCTTGCATGCGCGGATTGTGCGAGGTCAGCGCAGGCCGCTCGACGCGGCCGGCGCGTTCGACATAGGGGTGCTCAGGAAGCGCGCCAGTTCGAAGGGGCTGTCGAAGTCGCGCAAGCTGCCGTCGTCCAGCACCACTCGCGCGCTGAACTCGCCCGGCCCCGGCGACCACCAGGTCAGAAGGCCCCGGCGCGGCGCCGTAAGTGCCCGCAGGCGGCTGGTGTTCTCGTCCATCGGCATGCCGGCCACTGTGCCGGCAGGGCGTTGCGGCGGCGTTGCGTGGCTGACCGCCCCTCAGCGCCAAGCGCCCAGGATGCCGCCCATCGCCGTGAAGGCCACGACCTGGTAGCCGCTGTTGATGAGCCACAGCTTGAGCGAGCGCTGCTCGAACAGGTAGATGACGCCCAGCGCCATCGCCACCCAGCCGATGCCGGTCGCGGCGCCGGCGAACAGGCCGAAGCTGAAGCTGGCCTTGGCGCCGAGGAAGGCGGCGAGATTGGCGGACATGACCAACGAGGCCAGCGCCGAGAGGCCGAAGATGCGGCCCAGCGGCGGCTGCTGGATCTGCGCTTCCGTCATGCCGGCCTCGCGCGCCCAGGCCTTKGCGAACAGGATGGGCGAGTACCAGAGCCCGCCGATGGCGAAGTAGACGAGGGCGGCGGCGGCAATGGCCAGGTAGTTAAAGTGAATGTCTTCCATGCAGGGCTCCTTGGTTGATGGCCGCGATGCTGGCCGCCCGCAGTAGCCGACGCCAGGGGCTGCGCGCCCAAACAGGACATCCGCTTGCCGAACCCCGACCTGGACACGCTGAACCCGGTGCAGCTGGACGACCGGCTGGTCATGACGGTCGGCAGCCTGGGCTTCGGCCTGGCCATTCCGTGGTTGACGGGGCTCTATGGGCCGTGGGGGCCGGGCGACGGCGTGTTCTGGGTCGGCTTCGCCGGCTTCATCGTGCTGGCCGCCGCCATCTGGGGCGGCAACCGCTGGCTGTTGTTCAAGCAGCGCGAGCACTTCGACTGGTTCCAGCGCCCGCTGCGCAAGCTGCTGATGCTGGTGGTGGCCAACGTGCTCTACACGGCGCCCATCACCGTGCTGGGCCTGCTGGCCTGGTACTTCGTTGCCGGGCTGCCGGTGGACCGCAGCACGCTGCAGATCGTCACGCTGACCAATGTCATCTGCGTGCTGTTCGTGACGCATGGCTACGAGACGCTGTTCCTGATCCGCGAGCGCGAGTCCGACCTGATCCGCGTCGAGCGGCTGCAGCGGCTGCGCGCCCAGGCCGAGCTGGGCGCGCTGAAGGCCCAGGTCGATCCGCACTTCCTGTTCAACAGCCTGAACACGCTGGGCCACCTGATCCAGTCCGAGCCGGCGCGCGGCCGCGAGTTCTGCGACGCGCTGGCCGAGGTCTACCGCTATGTGCTGGACAGCCGCCAGCGCGACCTCGTACCGCTGGCCGAGGAGCTGGCCTTCCTGCGCCGCTATCACCGCCTGCTGGAGCTGCGCTTCGGTGCGGCCATGCCGCTGGAGCTGGATGTCGAGGCCGACGGCTGGCGCATCGTGCCCATGGCTCTGCAGACGCTGCTGGAGAACGCCGTCAAGCACAACCAGGCCAGTGCGTCGGAGCCGCTGCCGGTGCGCTTGTCATTGGCTGAGGCGACGGTGACCGTCAGCAACGACATTCGCCCGCGCCGCACCGCGCTGCCCTCGGCCGGTGTGGGCCTGGCCAATCTCGACGAGCGCTGCCGGCTGCTGACCGGCCGCGCGCTGGTCGTCCGCGAGGCCGACGGCCGCTTCGAGGTCACCGTGCCTCTACAGTCTTCCGCATGAAAGTGTTCATCGCCGAGGACGAGCCACCGGCCCGCGAGCGCCTGGTCGAGGCGCTGGCCCGCGTCGCGCCGCAAGTCGTCGTCGTCGGTCATGCCGACAGCGTCAGCGCCACCGCGCACTGGCTGGCCACGCAGCCGCCGCCGGACCTGCTGCTGCTGGACATCCAGCTCGGCGACGGCCTTTCGCTGGAGCTCTTCGAGGGCCGCGAACTGGCCGTGCCCGTCATCTTCACGACCGCCTTCGACCAGTTCGCCATCGCCGCCTTCCGCGCGCTGGCGGTGGACTATCTGCTCAAGCCCGTCGACGAGGCCGCGCTGGCCCAGGCCATTGCCAAGGCCGAGCGGCTGCGGCGCGGTTTTGGCAGCGACGTGATGGCCGTGCTGGCCGAGCTGCAGCGCCCGCGCTGGCGCCAGCGCCTGCTGGGCCGCAAGGCCGCGGGCTTCCAGGCCTTCGACGTGGGCGAGCTGGCCTATGTCGTGTCGCTGGACAAGCTCAGCCACGCCGTGCTGCACGACGGCAGCCGGCTGCTGCTGGAGACGCCGCTGGCCGAGCTGGAAACCCAGCTCGACCCGGCGCAGTTCTTCCGCGCCAACCGCCAGACCCTGCTGGCCGCGCGTGCCGTGGCCGGCTTTGCGGCGGCGGGCAAGGGGCGGCTGAAGTTGCAGCTGCGGCCGGCGCTGGCGGGCGAGCTGTTCGTCAGCCAGGAGAGGGCGGCGGAGTTCAAGGCCTGGCTGGTGCGCTGACCGCCAGTTGCTTTCGGATGGCCGCCACCATGCGCGCGTCGGCGCCCGCCAGCATGGCCGTGCGCGCCGCGATGCGGCCTTCGCCGTCCAGCAGGATCAGCTCCGCGCTGTGGTTGAACTCGCCGTCGGGCAGGGCGCGGTACTGGAACTTCAGCAGCGCGGCGATCTTGCGGGCGCTGGCCGGGTCGGTACGGGCCAGCGTCCATTGCACGGCGTCCAGGCCGCGCTCCATGGCCATGGCCTCCAGCTTGGCCGTCGTGTCACGCGCCGGGTCGAAGCTGATCAGCAGCACCTTCACGCGGCGGCGCTCGGCATCGGGCAGCGTGGCCTGTGTGTCGCGCGCGGCGTCTATGAGCATGGGGCAGACGAACTGGCAGCTCGTGTAGAACATGCTGACCAGCACCGGCTGGCCGCGCGCGGCGTCGAGCTTGATGGCCTGGCCAAGCTGGTCAGTCAGTCTGGCGTCGAGCTGGTAGATCGAATCACCGGGCAGGGCCAGCGCCACGCCGGCCAGGCCGAGCAGGCTCAGCAGCAGGCGGCGCTTCATTTCCGCACCTCCCGCGCGCAGCGAAAACCCAGGCTGCCGGTGCTGTCCGCGCCGCCGAGCGAGGACAGCAGCGCCACGCGCATCAGCACCGCGTAGTTCTGCCGGTCCTGCAGGTCGATGGCACCGGCGCCGCAGAACTTCAGCCGGTCGGGGTCGCCGGCGCTGCGGCTGTCGGCGTTGACGAGCAAGGCGTTGAAGTCGTCCACCCATTCCCACACCAGGCCGTGCAGGTCGCGCACGCCGTAGACATTGGCCGCGCCGCCCACCGCCGGCAGCGGCCCGTTGGCCGGGCGGGCATACCAGCCGAGGATGCGCGCCAGCCAGGCCGGGTCGCCACGCGCGTCGGTGCGGGTCGCGTCGGCGGTGGCCGCGTACTCCCATTCATGCCAGGTCGGCAGCCGGCCGCCTTCGGCTTCGCAATAGGCCTGGGCGGCAAACCAGCTGACCGCGGTGACAGGGGCCTCACCGTCATCGACGCCCTGCTGCAGATAGCCCGCGCCGGCAAACACGGCCGGCACCTGGCCCGGCTGCCACTCGGCATGCGCGGCCAGGAAGCGGCGGAATTCCGTGCGCGTGACCGGCGTCTCGCGCAGCTCGAAGGCGGCGATGCGGGTCGGCTCGCGGTCGGTGTCGCGCGCCAGCACGCTGTTCAGCGTGCCGGCCGGCATGGCCACATAGCCCGCCAGCAGCGCTGCGGATGCGGCGACGGCGAGGCTCATCAATGCCCCGCCTGGTTGGTCGTGGCGGGCTTGGCGGCGCGCTGCTTCTTCACCTCGTCGGCCGAGATGCTGCCGCCTGCATTGCCCCAGCTGTTCAGCACATAGGTCAGGATGTTGGCGACCTCGTCGTCGTTGAGCTGGTTCATGGGCGGCATGACCGAGTCGTAGTCCTTGCCGTTGACCTTGAGCTTGCCGGACAGGCCGTGCAGCACGGCGCCAATGGCGCGTTTCGGGTCCTGGCCCAGCCAGTCGGACTTGGCCAGCGGCGGGAACACGCCGGCCAGCCCGGCGCCATTGGCCTGGTGGCAGACGGAGCAGGTGCCGGTGAACAGCGCGTGGCCAGCGGCGATCTGGTCCTTGGGCGTCAAGGTGCCGGCGGCGGCGGCCGTCGTCGCCGTGGCCACGGCCTTCAGGTTGGGCGCCGCGCGGTCGCCGAGGTAGACGGAGTCGACCTCCTTGCCCGAGTAGATGGTCTTGTCCTCCGGTCCGTCGACCTTCAGGATGGCCAGCGCGCCCTTGTTGAAGGCGCGGAAGATGGAGTGGTCCACCAGCACRTAGCTGCCTGGCACGCGCGCCTTGAAGTCGACGATGGCTGCGCCGCCGGCGGGGATCAGCGTCGTCTGCACGTTCTTCTGCGCCAGCGTGCCGCCCTCGAAGCGAACGCTGTCGAAGATGGCGCCGATGACGTGGAAGCTCGACACCAGGTTGGGCCCGCCGTTGCCGACGAACATGCGCACGGTCTCGCCCACCTTGGCCGTCAGCGCGCGCTCGCCCGTGAGTGCGCCTTCCGCGCCGTTGAACAGCACATAGGTGGGCCGCTCATCGATGGCCTTCTCCATGTCGAAGGGCTGCAGGCCCTTCTCGCGGTATTTGCCGGTCGTGTAGAAGTCGCCCTGCATGACGTAGAACTCATGGTCGACCCTGGGCAGGCCTTCAGGCGGCTCGACGAGGATGAGCCCGTACATGCCATTGGCCACATGCATGCCCACCGGAGCGGTGGCGCAGTGGTAGACGTAGATGCCTTCGTTCAGCGCCTTGAAGCTGAACTGCGATTCATGGCCCGGCGCGGTGAAGCTGGACGCCGCGCCGCCGCCCGGGCCGGTGACGCCGTGCAGGTCGATGTTGTGCGGCATCTTGCTGCTCGGGTGGTTCTTCAGGTGGAACTCCACCGTGTCGCCCTGGCGTACGCGGATGAAGCTGCCCGGCACCGTGCCGCCAAAGGTCCAGAAGGTGTAGCTGACGCCTTCGGAGATGGGCATGTCCTTCTCGATGACTTCCAGCTCGACGATGACCTTGGCGGGTGACTTGCGGCCGGTGGGCGGTGGCACGAAGGGCGGGCTGGTCAGCTTGGCCTGGATGACCGGTAGCGCCGTGTCGGCCGCGCCGAAGGCCAGCGTGGACGCAGTGAGTGCGGCGAGCAGAAGCAGGCGCTGGATCATGAGTTTGTCTCTCTTATAGGTGGGTGCCGCGAGCCGTTCGACACGAGGTCAGGCCATGCTAGGCAGCGGGGACGGGCACCGGTTTGCGCTGGATCAAGCTGCTCGCTGGCGGCTATGCTCTTCTGTAACCAAACCACTTGACGCCTGCCATGCGAGCCGCCCTCAGCCTTCTCGCCCTTGTCATCGTTGCGGCCATCGTGCTGTCGCTGGTCAAGAAGCAGGCCGCTGCGCTCAAGCCGCCGGCCGCCGGCGCGTCCGCCGCAAGCGCGCCCTTGCCCCGGCCGCAGGCCGTGGGACAGCAGGTGCAGGACAGTCTCAACGACGCGGCCAAACGCGCTGCCGACGAGGCGTCCGCAGCGACGAATTGACATGACCGGCCACAAGCTCTTCTTCGCGCTGCGGCCCGATGAAGAGACGGCCGAGCGCATCGCCCGAGCCGTGACGGTGGCGCACGAGGCGCGCGGCCTTGCTGCGCGGCTGCGGCCCAGCCGCGTCTTCCACATCACGCTGCATTACTTCGGCTACTTCGAGGGTGAACCCGACGCGCATGTCGTCGCGAGCGCAGAGCGGGCGGCGGCGGAGGTGGTCCGGCCGGCCTTCGACCTGGGCTTCGACAGCTTCACGAGCTGGGGCGGCGAGCATGCCAGCAAGCATCCCTTCGTGCTGACCGGTGGCCAGGACCTGGAAGCGGTGCGCGAGCTGCGCGACGCCCTCGTCGAACGCCTCGTGGCCCACGGCCTGGCCGCGCCGGAGCAGGGCTACGAGCCCCACCTGACGTTGCGCTATGACAAGCGGCCGGCGCCCGCCTGGCCCATCGCTTTGCCCGGCTGGGTCGCCAGCGAGTTCGTGCTCGTCAAGAGCCCGCAGGGGCAGACGCGGCATGACGTGATCGGCCGCTGGCCGCTTCAGGCTTGAGTCCTACAGCCTGCGCAGCCGCCGGCCGACGCGCGCCGCCGATGTCAAGCGCCAGCATGTGGCGTCCTTGCAAGGAGACACCGCCATGATCATCAAGTCCCTCATTGCCCTGCTGGCAACCTCGGCGCTGGCCACCAAGCTCGTCCAGCACCTCAGCCGCAAGAACGAGCAGCGTCGCGTGCGCGCGGATCACCAGCGTCATCATGACGACGTGACCCGCTGGGAAGGCGAAGGCGGCAACCTGCCGGTCAAGCCGCAGCGCTGAATCCGCAAAGCCCAAGAAAAAGCCGCCCGGCGAGGGCGGCTTTGGTCATGAGGCGACGGCCTCAGGGCTTGGTGAACCAGTCGTCCGTCACGCGGCGTTCCCAGCTGGCGATCTGCAGCTCGGCCTCGTCCTTGGCCAGGCCGTAGCGATCCTGGATCCTGCCGGCGAGCTGGTCGCGGCGGCCGGCCACGACGTCGATGTCGTCATCGGTCAGCTTGCCCCAATGCTCCCGGACTTTGCCGGCCAGCTGTTTCCACTGGCCTTCGATGCGATCCCAATTCATGTTGGACTCCTCTTGCGCAAGCGGCTTGCGCCGCGGTGGGTCCACTGTGCTGGGGCAAGCGGTGCGCCGGGGTCGGCTCAGGAGGCTCGCGGTTGTAGGACTGAACCTTTTAGGGCCTGTTAGCACTGCGGCAATGGGTCGCGAAGGCCCGTCACAAGGGGCCAATCAAGGCGCAGCGCGCCGCCCGCACWCGCGTGCGGGCCAGCGGTGCAACGCCGAGTGGCTCCTTGTGACGGGCCTTCCCGAAGGGTTGCCGCCAAAAAGGCCGCGCGCGGCGTTGCAAATGCTCGCCGGGTGCCCAACCCGGCTCCGCTTTGCGCCTTGCTCGCAGCCTTTTTGGCGACAACGCGACCCGTTGCCGCAGTGTTAACAGGCCCTAGCCCTGTACGACGGCTTGCGCCAGCGCCCGCACGCTCAGCGGCGCGCAGCCCTCCGCTTTGTTGGAGACGGTGACGAACACGTCCTGCCCCGCGCTGGCCGTGCCGCGGATGACGCGGGCCAACTCGGCGCGTGTCTCGGGGTCGGGGTCCAGCATCTCGTTGAACTCGCCGTACTTCTTCTCGGCCTCTTCATAGCCATACGCGCCGTGCAGGCGGTTCAGGTTCCAGCGCGCCACCAGCGGGCCGGGCCACAGCGCGCGCAGCAACGGCAGTTGTTCGGYGAGTGGCGGCAACTTGGGGTGCAGGCCCAGGCAGTAGCGCGCGCCGGTGTCGCGCAGCAGGGCAACGAGATCTGGCGTCAGCCAGGCGGCGTCGCGCACTTCGACGGCGATCACCCCGGCCGGCGGTTTGGGCAGGGCCAGCAGCAGCGCATGCAGCAGGTCGAACTGCTCGTTCATGCGCGCCAGCAGCGGGCCGGGCARGGGGCTGATCTGGAAGACCAGCGCACCTATGCGCTGCCCCAGGCCTTCGTAGGCGGGCTCTATGAAGTCCTGCAGTGCCGCAGCCGCGTCCAGGAACAGCGGGTTGGGCTGCCGGCCGCGGCCGTCCTCGCTGCGCAGCAGCGCGTCGGTGACGAGGCTGGGCGCCTTGACCGTGAAGCGAAAGCCCGGCGGCACTTGCTCGGCATGGCGCTGGAATTCGCTGGCGGCGAGGGGCCGGTAGAAGCCGCGGTCTATGCCCACGGCGCGCAGCAGCGGCTGGGCCGCGTAGGCCGGCAGGCCGGTCTTGGAGAGCGTCGCCGGGCTGTGCTTGCCGGCCCAGACCAGGCCATGCCAGCCGGGGTAGCTCCAGGTCGACGTGCCGAGGTGGATGTGGGGCGACAGCGCTGCGGCAAGCGCGACGTCTTCGGCCAGCGGTGGCGCGGGCTGTACGCCGCGCTGGCGTTTTTCGGGCGGGCCTCCGAAGAGCGCGTCCTGCATCGTCAGGGGCGCAGCTGCACGCCGGCAGCCGTGAGCGCCGCATGGATGGCGCGCGCGAAGGCCAGCGCATGCGGCCCATCGCCATGCAGGCAGATCGTCTGCGCCTGCAGCGGCACGGTCTCGCCGGTCACTGCGACGACGACGCCCTCGCGCACCATGCGCAGCGTGCGCGCCACGGCCTCGTCGCTGTCTTCGACAAAGGCGCCCGGTTGACTGCGCGGCACCAGGCTGCCGTCGGCGCGGTAGCCGCGGTCGGCAAACACCTCGGCCACGGCACGCAGGCCGGCGCGCTCGGCGGCGCGCAGCAGCTCGCTGCCGGCCAGGCCGTAGAGGGCCAGGCCTGGGTCCACGTCCAGCACCGCGCTGGCGATGGCGTCGGCCAGCACCGGGTCGCGCGCGGCCTGGTTGTAGAGGGCGCCGTGCGGCTTGACGTGGTGCAGCCGGCCGCCCTGGGCCTTGACGAGGGCGTCGAGCGCGCCGAGCTGGTAGATCAGGTCGGCCTGCACATCGGCGGGCTTCAACTGCATCTCGCTGCGGCCGAAGTTCTCGCGGTCGGGGTAGCTCGGGTGGGCGCCTATGGCCACGCCGCGCGCCAGCGCCGCCGTGACGGTGGCCTGCATCAACCGGGCGTCGCCGGCATGCCAGCCACAGGCGATGTTGGCGGAGCTGACCAGGGCCAGCAGCTCCGCGTCGTCGGGCGCGCCTTCGCCCAGGTCGGCATTCAGGTCGACATGCATAAGGCAATCCTCATCTGGTCCAGCAGCAATCGTTGTTCGCGCAGCGCCGCCAAGGCCTCGGCCGGCGTGCAGGGCACAAAGCGCAGCCGCGCGCCCAGGCGCAGCTGGCCAAGTTTCCACAGGTCGGCACGGATGACGATGCCGATCTTGGGGTAGCCGCCGGTCGTCTGCGCGTCGGCCAGCAACACGATGGGCTGGCCCGACGGCGGCACCTGGATGACGCCGGGCAGCATGCCGTGCGAGGCCAGCTCCTCGCCGCGTTCGCGCTCAAGCTGGGGGCCGGCGAGGCGGTAGCCCATGCGGTTGCTTTGCGGCGTGACGGTCCAGTCGCTGGCCCAGAAGGCCTCGCGCGCTGCCATCGTGAAGTCCTCGTGCTCCGGGCCGGGCAGCACGCGCACGGCGGGCGTCCACTCGGGCGGGCGCATGCCGACGGTGCGCGCGGGCAGGGCGGGGGAAGGGTTCAGCGGCAGGTGGTCGCCATCACGCAGCGCCCGGCCGTCCAGCCCGCCAAAGCCGCCCTTGAGGTCGGTGCTGAGCGAGCCCAGGGCGGGCGACAACGCCAGGCCGCCGGCAATGGCGATATAGCTGCGCATGCGCTCGCGCGGCGCGGCGAGCTTGAGCGTCTGGCCGGCGCGCACGCGCTGGCGCCACCAGGCGCGCAGCGGGCGGCCGTCCAGGCTGGCGTCGGCATCGGTGCCGGTGATGGCGATGCAGGCGTCCGCATGAAAGCGCAGCGTGGCCGCAGCGAGCGTGAATTCCAGGCCGGCCGCGCCGGGCGGGTTGCCGACGAGCAGGTTGCCCGCCTGCAGCGCGAACTCGTCCAGCGCGCCGCACAGGCTCAGGCCGCGGTCGCGCCAGCCGGGGCGACCGAGGTCCTGCACGGTGGCGAGCGGCCCGACGCGCAGGATCTCGATCATTCGGCGATTGCCACGAAGCGCACACGGTCGCCGGGTGCCAGCAGCGTTGGCGGTTCGGCCTGCGGGTCGAACAAGGCCAGCGACGTGCGGCCGATGAGCTGCCAACCACCCGGCGTGGCCAGCGGGTAGATGCCCGTCTGCGCGCCGCCTATGCCCACGCTGCCCACCGGCACGGCTACGCGCGGCTCGGCGCGGCGGGGCGTGTGCAGCGCCTCGTCCAGCCCGCCGAGGTAGGCGAAGCCGGGCTGGAAGCCGATGAAATAGACGACGTAGTCGCCCGCTGTGTGGCGGTGCACGACCTCGTCGATGCTGAGCCCGCAGTGCGAGGCGACGTCGCCAAGGTCGGGGCCGTCGTAGATCACCGGGATCTCGACCAGCCGGCCGAGCTGCTGGCGGCGCGGCGGTTTCGCCCACAGCGCCAGGGCCGCAGCTTCCAGCGCGGCGGGTTCGGTGCGCAGCGGGTCGAACACCAGCGTCAGGTTGTTCATGCCCGGCATCAGCTCCTGCACGCCGTCCACGTTGGCCAGGCCGGCTGCCAACTGCCAGACGCGCTGCTGCTGCTCCAGCGATAGCGGCGCCGGCAGCGTGCAGCACAGCGCCGTTTCGCCGAGGGGGTGGACCGATAGCTCACTCATGCTGTCAGCATGCCATGGGCGTCGCCTAAACTGCCGCCCCAGATGACAGAGCCGATCTTCACGCCCGCCGACGAGTACGCGATGCGGCTCGCACTCGACCAGGCGCAGAACGCCTGGCTGGTGGGCGAGGTGCCGGTCGGCGCCGTCATCACCCGCGGCGGCCAGGTGGTTGCGACCGGCTACAACCGCCCCATCACGACGCACGACCCGACCGCCCACGCCGAGATCGTGGCCTTGCGCCACGCGGCATCGCTGCTCGAGAACTACCGCCTGCCGGAGTGCGAGCTCTTCGTGACGCTGGAGCCCTGCGCGATGTGTGCCATGGCGCTGATGCATGCCCGCTTCAAGCGCGTCGTGTTCGCGGCGCCCGACCCCAAGACGGGCGTGGCGGGCTCGGTCATCGACCTGTTCGCCCAGCCCCAGCTCAATCACCACACGCGCATCGAGAGCGGGCTGATGGCCGACGCCTCCGCCAAGCTGCTGCGTGAGTTCTTCGCCGAACGCCGCGAGGCCGCCCGCGCACGGCGCGCCGAGCGCCAATGCCTCATCCCTACCGGCGAAGCCACGCACCTGGACGAATCCTGATGACGACCTCACTGACGATGTTCACCCCGGCCGGCGCTGTCTCCAAGGCCGAGGCGCTGAAGCGCGCCGCCAAACGGCTGACGCAGCTGGGCTTCGAGGTCGCCATCGACGCCGACGCGCTGGCCCGCCAGCAGCGCTTTGCCGGTGACGACGCCACGCGCCTTGCGGCGCTGCATCGCATCGCCGACGCAGCGCCCTCGGTGGCGCTGGCCACGCGCGGCGGCTACGGCCTGACGCGGCTGCTGGACCAGATCGACTGGAGCCGCATCGCGAAGAGCGTCGAGCAGGGCACGCGCTGGGTGGGCTACAGCGACCTGACGGCGCTGCAGAACGGTTTCATCGCCCGGCACAAAGGGCTGTCGATGTGGTCGGGGCCCCTTGCCTGCGATGACTTCGGCCGCAGTGAGGCGGAGGGCGGTGTCGACGAGGTCACGCGCGACTGCTTCCTCGAAGCCATGAGCGGCGCGCTGGAGGCCGTGGGCTTCCGTGAACCGACCGGTGGCTTCGACGGCCTGGAAGCGCGCGGCCGGCTCTGGGGCGGCAACCTGACGGTGCTGTGCTCGCTGCTCGGCACGCCGCACTGGCCCAGGATCAAGGGCGGCATCCTGTTCCTGGAAGACGTCAACGAGCATCCCTACCGCGTCGAGCGCCAGCTGCTGCAACTGCAACAGGCGGGTGTCATCGACGCGCAGGCGGCCGTGCTGCTGGGCGACTTCAGCGGCGCGCCCAAGACACCGAACGACCGGGGCTATGGCCTCAAGGACGCCGTCGCCGCGCTGCGCAGCCGTACCAAGACGCCGGTGCTGACCGGTCTGCCCTTCGGCCATGTGCGTACCAAGGTCTGCCTGCCGGTGGGCGGCACGGTCGAGCTCTACGTGCAGGGCCGCGAGGCCATCCTGGGCTGGCAGTCCGACCCGCGGCTGGCGCATGGCGCGCATCACCACGATGACGATTGTGGTGACGACTGCGGTCACGACCATCACTGAAGGCACCTCGGGTTTTCCACGCCGCGCTCTCACGGGAGTCGGGCTTGTATAGACGAGTTGCCCCTCTATGATTCCGCCCAACGCCTCGGCTCGTGCCGGGGCGTCGTTTTTTGAGGGCGTCGTCGTGGTGGGATTGGGCAGCTGGGTCAAAAGGGGTGTGGGCGCATTCGCGTTCATGTTGCTGGCCGGCTGCAACAACAGCCCGCACCCGCTCGGTGCCGAGCGCGAGAACACGCTCTACATGGCCTTCGCCGAACGCTCGCCGCGCTACCTGGATCCGACCTCGTCCTATACGGCGCCCGAGAGTACCTATGTCTACGAGATCAGCGAGCCGCCCTACGGTTACCACCCGCTCAAACGGCCCTACACGCTGATCCCGCGCGCTGCCGACGCGCTGGCCAAGCCCTACTACCTCGATGCGCAAGGCAGGCGCCTGCCCGACGACGCGCCCGACGAGCAGATCGCCGAGGCCGTCTACGACGTGCCCATCCACCCGGGGCTGAAGTGGTCGCCCCACCCGGCCTTCGCCAGGGACGCGCAAGGGAACTACCTCTATCACCACCTCAAGCCCGGCGAGCTGGCTGGCAAGCGCAGTCCCTTCGACTTCAAGCAGCTGGCCGCCCGCGAGGTGGTGGCCGAGGACTTCGTCTACGCGCTCAAACGCCACGCCAGCCCGCGCCTGGACGCGCCGGTGGCTGCGGTGTTCTCGGAGCACGTCCTGGGGCTGAAGGACTACATGGCCACGCTCAAGCGCGAGAACGCCAGTCAGCTCGCCGGCATGCCCCAGAACGTGGCCGACAAGCCCTTCCTGGACCTGCGCCGCTGGCCGCTGGCCGGTGCCGTGGCGGTGAACGACCACCTGCTGCGCATCCGCCTCAAGGGCCGCTACCCGCAGTGGCAGTACTGGATGGCCACCAACTTCACGGCGGCCATTCCCTGGGAGGTGGACGCCTTCTACGCCCAGCCCGGCATGGCGGCCAACTCGCTGAGCTGGAACCAATGGCCGGTCGGCAGCGGCCCGTTCATGATGACGGAGTACGTGCAGGACCGCCGGCACGTCATGAGCCGCAACCCCAACTACCGGCCCGACACCTTCCCCTGCGAAGGCAGCGAGGGCGATGCCGAGGCCGGCCTGCTGGCGGACTGCGGCAAGCGCATCCCCTTTGTCGACAAGGTGGTGGCCATCAACGTGAAGGAGAAGGTGCCCATCAAGGAGCTGTTCAAGCAGGGCTACCTGGACCTGCCCGAGATGGATCGTGCCGACTGGGGCGTGAACCTCGCAGTGGACCGCGACGACTCCGATGAGGTCAAGGCCTTCTTCGAGCATCGCGGTTTCCGGCTGCCGATGAATGTCGACATCACCAACTGGTACCTGGGCTTCAACTGGCTGGACCCGGTCGTCGGCCAGGGCGACACGCCGGAGCAGCAGAAGCGCAACCGCGCGCTGCGCCAGGCCATCTCCATCGCCATCGACTGGGAGGAGGGCTATGGCCGCATCTTCCGCGACCAGGGCGGCGACGCGGCCCACGGGCCCATCCCGCCGGGCGTGTTCGGGTCGAAGGAGGCGCAGCCGGGCGAGTTCAACCCTGTCACCCACCATCTGGTGAACGGCAAGATCGAGCGCCGGCCGCTGGCCGAGGCTCATCTGCTGATGGAGCAGGCCGGCTACCCTGGCGGGCGCGACGTGAAGACGGGCCGGCCGCTGGTGCTGAACTACGACTTCCAGCGCGTCATCACGCCCGAGCTGAAGGCGCAGAACGACTGGATGGTGCGCCAGTTCGCCAAGCTCGGAATCCAGCTCGACATCCGCGCGACCGACTTCAACCAGTTCCAGGAAAAGATTCGCAAGGGCAAGCACCAGATCTTCTGGTGGGGCTGGTTTGCCGATTACCCCGATGCCGAGAATTTCCTGTTCCTGCTTTATGGGCCGAACGCCAAGAGCCTGCACGAGGGCGAGAACACGGCCAACTACGCCAACCCCGAGTTCGACCGCCTGTTCCGCAAGCTGCAGGCGCTGGAGGATGGGCCCGAGAAGGCCCAGGTGATGGCGCAGATGAACGACGTGGCACGCCGGGATGCGCCCTGGGCCTGGGGCTACTGGAGCTATTCGGGCCTGGCCTTCCAGCACTGGGTCTACAACGGCAAGCCGGGCATCGTCGTGCGCGACCGGGCGCGTTATCTGCGCGTGGACGTGAACGAGCGCGCCGCCAAGGTGGCCGCTTGGAACCAGCCGGTCTGGTGGCCGCTGCTGGTGCTGGCAGCGGGTGGCCTGGCCATCTACATCGCCACGCGCCGCGCCTGGCGCAGGCGTGAGATGGCCACCGCCGTCGTCAAGGTGGAGGCCGCCTGATGCTGCGCTTCATGCTGCGCCGCCTGGGCTATGGCCTGGCCATCCTGGTGGGCGTCAACCTGTTCACCTTCTTCCTGTTCTTCTCGGTGAACACGCCCGACGACATGGCGCGGCTGAACATCGGCGGCAAGCGCGTCACGCAGGTGCAGATCGAGACCTGGAAGACCGAGCGCGGCTATGACAAGCCGCTGTACTTCGACGCCAGCCGGCAGGGCGGCGAGCAGTTCACGCACACCATCCTGTGGGAGCGTTCGGTCAGCCTGTTCGCGCTGGACTTCGGCAAGAGCGATGCGCGCCAGGCCATCAACATCGGCCACGAGGTCAAGGTGCGCATGGGCGTGAGCCTCGCGCTGGCGCTGCCGCTGTTCATCCTGCAGGTCATCGTCAGCATCGCCTTCTCGCTGCTGCTGGTGTTCTTCAGGCACACGCGCATCGACTTCTGGGGCGTCGTGCTGTGCGTGCTGATGCTGTCCATCAGCAGCCTGTTCTACATCATCGTCGGCCAGTTCCTGTTCGCCCGTGTGCTCAAGCTGGTGCCCATGAATGGCTTCGCGCCAGGGCTGGATGCGGTGCGCTTCCTGGCCCTGCCGATACTGTTGTCGCTGCTGTCACGGCTGGGCGGCGAGGCGCGCCTGTACCGAGCGATGTTCCTGGAGGAAATGGGCAAGGACTACGTCCGCACCGCACGCGCCAAGGGCCTGAGTGAAGGCCGCGTGCTGAGCCGCCATGTGCTGCGCAATGCGCTGATTCCCATCATCACCAGCGCCGGCAGCTACCTGCCTTATGTTTTCCTCGGCAGCCTGGTGTTCGAGAGCTTCTTCGGCATCCCGGGCCTGGGCGCCTTCGTCATCGAGGCCATCACGGGCCAGGACTTCGCCATCGTGCGGACCATGGTCTTCCTCGGCGCGCTGCTTTACATCGCCAGCAATGCGCTCATCGATATCGCCTACACGTGGGTCGATCCCCGCGTCAGATTGCAATGAAGTTCGTGCTGCTCTGGACCGACCTGGCGCTGTGGCTGATGGTGGCCGCCGTCGCCGTCTACGCGCTGCGTGTCAGGGCCCAGGCCAACCTGCGCACGACCTGGCGCCGTGTGCTGCGCGACCCGATCGCTGCGAGCGCCGGTGTCGTCATGGCGCTGTTCCTCGGGGTCACGCTGGTCGACAGCGTCCACCTGCGGCCTGCGCTCGCAACGGCCGATGGCAATACCGTCTACGACACCCGCACGCTGTCCACGCTGGACCTGCTGCTGGCGCGCCAGATCGCGATGCGCGAGGTCAGCTACTCGGTGCCGCTGGGCACGCATGGCTTCAACAAGGAGAGCTTCGTCGACGCCCAGGGCCAGGCCGGGCGTGACTATCCGCGCCTGAAGTTCGGCGGCAGTCACCTGAGCGACCCGGCCACGCAATGGGTCGGCGACGTGGCTCGCCGCAGCGCCGTCGGCCTGGCCGCTGGCGCCGCGATTGCCGCGCTGCTCGTCGCGCTGACCGCCGCCGCGCTGGCCCGCTACCACCATGGCTGGCGCCACGCGCTGGCCGACCTGGCTGCCGACCGCACCGTCTACCCGCTGCGCGCCGTCCTCATCATGCTGACGGTCATCCTGCTGCTGGCCGGCCCCGTCATCGCGCTGATGCCGCAGTACCACGTCTTCGGCACGGACCGCACCGGCAACGACATCCTCGTGCAGGCCCTGAAGAGCGTGCGCACGGCCTTCGTCATCGGTGCGCTGTCCACGCTGGCCACGCTGCCGCTGGCGCTGTTGCTGGGCGTGCTGGCGGGCTACTACAAGGGCTGGGTGGACGAGGTCATCCAGTATCTCTACACGACGCTGAGCGCCGTACCCAATGTGCTGCTGATTGCTGCCTGCGTGCTGATGGTGCAGGTCTTCTTCGACAAGAACCCCGAGCTCTTCGAGACGGCCGCCGAGCGGTCGGACCTGAAGATGCTGATGCTCTGCTTCATCCTCGGCCTGACCGGCTGGGCCGGCCTGTGCCGCCTGGTGCGCGCCGAGACCTTGAAGCTGCGCGAGCTGGACTATGTGCAGGCCGCCACGGCCTTCGGTGTGGGCGACCTGGCGATCATGGCCCGCCACATCCTGCCCAATGTGATGCACCTGGTGCTCATCACCGTGGTGCTGAGCTTCTCGGAGCTCATCCTCTACGAAGCCGTGCTGACCTATGTGGGCGTCGGCGTGGACCCCACCACCAGCAGCTTCGGCAGCATGATCAACCTGGCCCGCGCCGAGATGTCGCGCGACCCCATCGTCTGGTGGAGCTTTGCGGCCGCCTTCGGCTTCATGGTGGGCCTGGTGCTGGCCGCCAACCTGTTTGCCGACGGCGTGCGCGACGCCTTCGACCCCAAGGCCCGCTCGGCGCGGCCGCGCGTCTTCGTGCGCCGGGGAGCGGCCGATGCTTGAGATCGCTGACCTCCACGTCCAGCTCGACGCCGACGCCGGCGTGGTGCGCGCCATCGCCGGCATGCGCCTGAGCCTGGCGCGCGGCGAGACGTTCGCGCTGGTCGGTGAGAGCGGCTGCGGCAAGAGCATGACGGCGCTGGCCTTGATGCGCCTGCTGCCCGAGAACGGCCRCGTCGCCAGCGGTGCCGTGCTTCTCGACGGGCAGGACCTGCTGGCCCTGCCCGAGAGCCGCATGCGCGACGTTCGCGGCGGGCGGATGGCCATGATCTTCCAGGAGCCGTCGACCAGCCTGAACCCGGTCATGCGCGTGGGCGAGCAGATCGTCGAGGCCATCGAAGCCCACACGCCGCTGCGCGGTGCGGCGGCACGCGCCAAGGCCATCGACTGGCTGGCCCGCGTTGGCATCCCCGAGCCGCAGCGCCGCGTCGACGACTACCCCTTCCGCCTGTCCGGTGGCCAGAAGCAGCGCGTCATGATCGCCATCGCGCTGGCCGCCGAGCCCGATTACCTGATCGCCGACGAGCCGACGACGGCGCTGGACGTAACCATCCAGGCGCAGATCCTCGACCTCATCCGCGACCTGCAGCGCGAGCGCCAGCTCGGTGTGCTGCTGATCACGCACGACCTGGCGGTGGTCAGCGGCATGGCGCACCGCGTGGCGCTGATGTATGCCGGCCAGATCATCGAAGACGCGCCGGCGGCTGAGTTCTTCGCTCACCCTAAGCACCCCTACGCGCGGCTGCTGCTGCAAGCCCTGCCCGACGCCGCCCGGCGCGGCGAGCCGCTGGCGGCCATCGCCGGCACCGTGCCGCCGCTGTGGCTGGAGTTCGCCGGCTGCCGCTTCGCGCCCCGCTGCGACCGGGCCATGAGCCATTGCGCCACCACGCCGCCCGAGCTGACCGAGGAAGGCCCGCAGCACCGCGTGCGCTGCCTGCTCTACAGCCAGCCCGGCGAGGCGTTGCCGCGCGAGGTCGCGGTGCCCAAATCACTGCCATCCGTGCCGCCAGGGCAGGGCGCGCCGCTGCTCGACGTGCGTGACCTGCGCGTGCGCTTCGCGCTGAAGGTGCCGCTCTTCCATCGCGGCCCGCGCCACTTCGACGCCGTCGACGGAGTCAGCTACCAACTGCACGCCGGCCGCACGCTGGCGCTGGTGGGCGAATCCGGCTGCGGCAAGACGACCTCCGGCAAGGCCATCGTCCAGCTGTTGCGCCGCCAGGCGCAGATCAGCGGCCAGGCGCTGTTCGACGGCCAGGACCTGTTTCAGCTCAGCGGTGCAGCCCTCGTGAATGCGCGGCGCAGCATTCAGATCATCTTCCAGGACCCGTTCGCGTCGCTGAACCCGCGCATGCGCGTGGCGGACGTGCTGGAGGAGGGCCTGATCGCACTGCGCCCCGATCTGGATTCCGCCGCTCGCCGCGAGCGCCAGCACACCTTGCTCGACCAGGTCGGCTTGCGCCGCGACGCGCTGCAGCGCTGGCCGCACGAGTTCTCCGGCGGCCAGCGCCAGCGCATCGCCATCGCCCGCGCGCTGGCCGTCGAACCCCGTCTCATCGTCTGCGACGAGCCGACGTCCGCGCTGGACGTGTCGGTGCAGGCCCAGATCCTCAACCTGCTGCGCGACCTGCAACGCGAGCAGGGCTTGGCCTACCTCTTCATCACCCACAACATAGGCGTCGTCGAGTACATCGCCGATGAGATTGCCGTCATGCGCAGCGGGCGCATCGTCGAGCAGGGCGGCTGTGCAGACGTGCTCAGCCAACCGTGTGAAGCCTATACAAGGGACTTGCTCGCGGCGGTGCCGCGTCTCGTCGTCACAGAGTCCTGATCGCGCGTCGTGCGCCGACAACGCCTAGGGTTTTGACTCTAGGGATGGAAAAGGACGGAAACCGTTTTAAATCAATGGTTTACGTTGGGCGCCCAGCGGCGTAGGGGCATCTACCGGGCGGGCGCCATGTTGCGACCGCACAAACTTCGCACACCCTTTCAGCCCGAGGCATCCCTCGGGTCGAGGATCGGCCTTATCCCGGCCGGCACCGCCACGTATCACGGCGGACCCATCCAACTCTCTCATTAGGAGTTTCAATGTTCAAGAAGACCACCATCACGAGTGCTGTCCTTGCGCTGGCCGCCACAAGCGCGCTGGCTCAGGACGCACAGCGGCTCGAGCGTATCGAGATCACGGGCTCCAGCATCAAGCGCATCGACGCTGAAACCGCAGTCCCGCTGACCATCGTCACGCGTGAATCCATCGACAAGTCGGGCGCCTCCAACGTCCAGGAACTTGTCGACCGCCTCAGCTCCAACAACGGTGGTGGCCGTTCTCTCGGTGAGTCAATTGGCGACTCCGCCGCTACCGGCCAGACCGGCGCCTCGCTGCGCGGCCTGGGCCGCGAACGCACGCTGGTGCTGCTGAACGGCCGTCGCCTGGCGATCTACCCCTTCGCCGGCGCGGGCGTCGACCTGAATGCCATTCCCCTGGCCGCCATCGAGCGCATCGAAATCCTGCGCGACGGTGCCTCGTCCACCTACGGCTCCGACGCCATCGGCGGCGTCATCAACTTCATCACCCGCAAGGACTTCCGCGGCGGCGACTTCACCATCGGCTACGAGCAGCCCCAGGACACGGGCGGCAAGGTCACTTCGGTGCAAGGCGGTGTTGGCTTTGGTGACCTGGCCAAGGACAAGTTCAACCTGCTGGGCACCTTCAGCTACCAGAAGTACGACGTCATCCGCGCCGCTGATCGCGAGTTCGCCAAGACCGGCAATCGCCCGGACATCGGCGTCGTCAAGTCTTCGGGCAACACATTCCCGGCCAACGCCTACAACGCCACGACCGGTGCCTACATCCCCGGTGTGGCCAAGTTCCCGACCTGCGTGCCGCCGGACAGCTTCCCCGGCGCAGCGAACTGCCGCTACGACTACACCAGCAAGATCGACATCGTGCCGGCGTCCAAGCGTTACGGCGGCCTGCTTCGTGCAACGACCGAGCTGAGTTCCGATCACCTGCTGTTCGCCGAGCTGTCGTACTCGAAGAACGAGATCATCCTGGGCTCGTCGCAGACGCCGTCCTCCACCACGGGACGTGACGACTACCTCTACCCCGCTGGCGGCAAGTACTACCCCACGGCTGCCGTGGATGCTTCCAGCAGCGCCGGCTACCGCGGCGACTTGGTGATCGCGTGGCGCATGGTCGACGGTGGCCAGCGCCTGACCAAGGTCACCAACGACATGACCCGGGCCCTCGTCGGCGCAGAGGGCACGATGGCCGGCTGGGACTACAAGGTCGGCCTGATGAAGGCGACATCCAAGGCCAGCGAAGACTTTTTGAGCGGCAACTTCTCCGACACCGAATTGGTGCGCGTGCTGAAGACCGGCAACGTGAACCCCTTCGGGCCGAACGACGCAGCGGGCCTGGCTCTGCTGAAGGAAGCCGAGCTGTCCGGCAACAACCGCGCCTCGAAGACGACGCTGAATGCATTCGACCTGTCGCTGACGCGTGAGCTGTTCGCGCTGGCTGGCGGCAACGCCGCCGTCGCCGCCGGTCTCGACATCCGCAAGGAAGAGTACCTGGATGGCTATTCCGAAATCGCCGGCTCTGGCGACATCGTCGGCGGCTCGGGCAACGCCGGCAAGGTGCGCGGCGAGCGCAAGACGATGGGCTTCTATGCCGAGCTGAACCTGCCCGTCATCAAGAACGTTGAACTGAATGCTGCCGTGCGTGCTGACCGCTACACCGGCACCAAGGGCGAGTCTCGCGATGGCGCGTTCTCTTCGCCCAACCTGTCCTCCACCAGCCCCAAGTTCAGCATCCGCTGGACGCCGAGCAAAGAACTGCTGGTGCGCGCCTCGGTGGGCCGAGGCTTCCGTGCCCCCGCGCTGGACAACCTGTACGCGCCGGCTGCGGGCACCAACACGGGTGGCAACTTCACCGACCCGTACTACAACACGCTCAAGGGCTGCGCGACCTTCCCTGACCCCAACTACTGCGACACGCAGCTGACGGCCGTCAACAACAGCAACCGCAACCTCAAGCCTGAGAAGTCCAAGACGGCCACCCTGGGCTTTGTCTTCGAGCCGATCAAGGACGTGTCGCTCGAACTGGGCTATTTCAATATCAAGATCACGGACGGCATCAAGGCGCTCACCGGTGACGACATCTTGAAGGACTGGTTCTCACATCAGACCGGTCCGACGGCCAGCAGCTCGGTCTACTCGAACCGCCTCATCAAGAACTCCCTCGGCTATCTGGATCACGTCGAGGCGTCGCTTGAGAACGTCGGCCAGGCCAAGGTCGCGGGCTTCGACCTGTCGGCCCGCTACCGTGTCCGCACGGATTTCGGCAGCTTCACGCCGAGCTGGGAAGCCACGATCGTCACGAGCAGCAGCGAAACCAATGTCGTGACGGGTGAGGTCGAAGACACGCTGGGCAAGTACCAGACCGGTGGCCCGGTCGTTCGCGTCAAGCAGAACTTCAGCGTCGACTGGGACACCAATGCCTGGGCGGCCGGTGTGCGCTACTTCCGTCAGAGCGGCTACCTGGACTATGACGACGTGCGTCATGTGCCCAAGTACGACCTGTGGAGCCTGCAAGGCCAGTACAAAGGCATCAAGAACCTGATCCTGACCGCCGGTGTCCTGAATCTGCTGAACAAGAAGCCGCCGGTGACCGTCCAGGAAGACTACTTCCAGGTCGGTTTCGACCCGACCTATGCCGACGTCAAGGGCCGCAGCTTCTACTTGCGCGCCAATTACAAGTTCTGATCTTCACTGATCGGGATGCATGATTCGGCAGGCCTTCGGGCCTGCTTTTTTGTTTGACGCTCGGACCATGGACTACATCAATCCCAACCTCGACCTGGGTGCGTTGAGCGCCCAATTCGGTCGCGACCGCCGTCTGCTCATCCGCGACTTCTTCGCACCCGACGTCGCCGATGCGCTCGCTCGCGCCGTCGAGGCTATCGACTGGAGCCTGGGCTACCGGGACCGGGGCGGTGACCGGCGCCTCACGGGAGATCAGTTGCGCAGCCTGGACGAGAGCCAGCGGGGCCATCTCAGCGAGGGCATCCTCGAGGTCGCCCGGCACGAATTCCAGTTCTCCTTCTTCACCGAATCCCTGGCCGACGCCATGCTTCGTGGCGAAACGGGGCTGCTCGCCCGCTTCATCCGGTATATGGCAGACGATGCTTTCCTGTCGGTGATGCGAACCATCACCGGTGTCCAGGAGGTCAATCGCGTCTACGCCCAGGCCACGATGTACGCGCCCGGCAGCTTCCTGCTTGCGCACGACGACCATGTGGATGTCGAGGACCGGCGCATCGCCTACGTCATCAACCTGACGCGGCAATGGCGTCCCGACTGGGGCGGCCTGCTGAATTTCAGCGAGCGTGACGGCAGCGTTACCGACAGCTTCTTTCCGCACTTCAACTCCCTGTCGTTGTTTGCGGTACCACAAACGCACTTCGTCTCCTACGTTCCGCCCTTTGCGCAGGGCGAGCGCAATGCGATCACCGGTTGGCTGATCGCGGCTTGATGGTGCGGGTCACCATGCGTGACCAAGCATGATTTCGACGCTCAACCCGGTGTAATCACGCTGTTGCACTTGCCCGGGTTAGCCCCAAGAAAGCGGCCGGAAACGCAGGGCTAAGATGCTTCCATGGCCAGGTTTGGCCGGTGGTGTGGTTCCGCTACACCCTGTTCGTGGCGATAAAACGCGTGCCCGACGGCTTGTCGCCACCGGGCGTTTTTTTTGGCCAGAACGGGTTTGAATGGAATTTGACCATCCGGGCAGGCTGCATGTTTTCGACGAGGGCGGAGTCGTTGTCTCCGCGATCTAGAATGCGTGCCCTTCGGGGGCTAGTCGACGGCAGGAGCGCAACTTCCGCCATTGCACAGTGGCCACTTTCCAGAGAGTCATTGACTGTGATTTGTAGTTGCAAGAAGGAGCGCGCATGAACTTTGCGCAGGAGAAGCAAGGCGCATCCCGGTTCACGGGCTTTGGCGTCGTTGTCCTGATTCACGTTGTGGCCATCTACGCGCTGGCCACCGGCTTGGTGAAGGACGTGGTCAAGAAAGTCACCGGCCCCATCGATGTCAAGGTGATCGAAGAGAAGGTCAAGCCGCCGCCGCCGCCTGAAAAGGTTGTTCCGCCGCCGCCGGACCTCAAGGCCCCGCCGCCGCCGTTCGTGCCGCCGCCTGAATTCCAGGTGACCGCGCCCGCACCGCCGGCCCCGCCTATTTCCACGACGCAGGTCGCACCGCCCGCAGCGACTGAATTTCGCCCGCAGCCGGCTCCCGTGCCTGCCGCTGCACCGACTCCTAAGCCCGTGGGCAAGGTCACGGCCGGCATGGTTTGCACCAAGATGTCCAAGCCGGAGACGCCCTCCATGAACTGGAGCGGCGAAGCCCTCTTCAAGGCAGTCGCCACCGTCAAGGCCGGTCGCGTCACGTCGGTGGAAATCACCGCGCTGCGTGGTGGTGTGGACCGCAAGGCTCAGCGCGCCATGACTCAAGAGATCACGCGGACGCTCCAGGAAACCTACGAATGCCCGGGCGATCATGTGTTCGAGCAGGAGTTCCAGTTCAAGATCGAATAAGAAACACCCGCCTCGAACGCTGGCGCCGCGCATCGTCGGCGCATCCAGAACGTATCAAACCAGAATCTTTCCCTAGGAGTTGACTCCATGATTTCTCGCATCACCGGCTTCCTTGCCGCTATCGCCATGGCCGCAACCCTGGCCGCCTCGCCTGCCCACGCGCAAGATCAGAAGCCGGCCGACGCTGCCTCGGCCGCTGTGGTCGATGCAGCCGCCGCTCCGGCCGCCGCTGCTTCCAAGCCTGCAGAGAATCCCTACAGCCTGACCAACATCCTGGCCCACGGCAACGTCGTCGACCAGGCCGTGCTGGTTCTGCTGGGCATCATGTCCATGGGTTCCTGGTACATCCTGGTCGTCCGCCTGTGGGACACCAGCAAGCTGTCGTCTGAAGCCAAGGACGTCCGTGCCACTTTCTTCAAGAAGGCCAGCCTGGCCGATGGCGTCAAGAGCCTGAAGGAAGAAAGCGCCTTCCGCTACATCGCCACTGCCGCCATCGATGCGTCGGAGCACCATGAAGGCGCCCTGACCGAGAACATCGACCACAGCAGCTGGGTGACGATGAACGTCGACCGCGCCGTCGCCGACGTCAACACCAAGATCTCTGCCGGTCTGGGCTTCCTGGCAACCGTCGGTTCGACCGCTCCCTTCATCGGCCTGTTCGGTACGGTGTGGGGCATCCTGAACGCGCTGACCGCCATCGGTCTGGCTGGCCAGGCTTCGATCGACAAGGTGGCCGGCCCCGTGGGCGCCGCGCTGATCATGACCGCCATCGGTCTGTTCGTCGCCGTGCCGGCCGTGCTGGGCTACAACTGGCTGGTCAACCGCAACAAGAGCGTCATGAGCCAGGTCCGTTCGTTTGCAGGTGATCTGCACGGCGTGCTGATGGGCAACCGCTCGGTCTCCAAGCGCTAATCCCTGAGCTGAAGCCCGTAAAGGAGCCAATGCCATGGGCATGAACGTCGGAACCTCCTCTGGTGATGACGATGTGGTCTCGTCCATCAACACCACGCCCCTCGTGGACGTGATGTTGGTGCTGTTGATCATCTTCCTCATCACCGTTCCGGTGGTGACGCAATCGATCGCGGTGAATCTCCCCAAGGAGACCAACCAGATTCGCGTCACCAAGCCGGAAAACATTGAAATCTCGGTCAGCAAGGACGGCGACGTCTATTGGGGCACGAAGCTGGTTCCCGACATGGAGGCGCTGGTGCAGCGCCTCGGCAAGGAAGCAGTCAAGAACCCGCAGCCCGAGGTGCACATCCGCGGCGACGACAAGTCCCGCTACGAGTCGGTCGGTCGTGTGATCTTCGCCAGCCAGCGTGCCGGCATCATGAAGATCAACTTCGTCACCGAGCCGCCGGCTCGCAACTGATCCCAGGAGTCAAGCATGGGAATGAATGTCGGAAGTGCTTCGCCGGACGCTGAACCCGAAGTCATGATGGACGTCAATACGACGCCGCTGRTKGACGTGATGCTGGTGCTGCTGGTGATGTTGATCATCACCATCCCTATCCAGCTGCACACGGTCAACCTCGACATGCCGCCGCCGAGCTCGACGCCGCCGGTGTCTGATCCAGTCATCCACACCGTCATGATCGACTTCGACGGTACCGTGTACTGGGACGAGGCTGCGCTGCCCGGTCTGGACGCTGTGAACGCCAAGATGCAGGAGACGGGTGCGTTGCCGCTGTCTGACCAGCCGGAAATCCACATCAAGCCGAACAAGCTGGTCGACTATGGCGTGGTGGCGGCGGTGATGGCTTCGGCCCAGCGCAACAACGTCAAGAAGATGGGCATGGTTGGTAACGAGCAATACGTCAAGTGACGTGGTCTCGGGCCAGTTGACGCCGATACTTTGATGCGCGCTGCCCGAAAGGGCGGCGCGTTTTTGCTTTGCAGGAGAGCAAGTTGAAGACTTTGAAAACCGTGGTGGCTGTCGCCGTTGGCGCCTTGGCCCTGTCCCTGAACGGTGCGCCCGGCGCCGAGTTCGGCTTCAGCCAGGCGGCTGCCCAGGAAAGCGTGCGCAAGGAAGTCGGCACGCCGCTGACCGAAGCGAGCAAGCTGCTCAAGGCCGGCAAGGCCAAGGATGCGCTGAACAAGCTGCGCGACGCCGAAGCTGTGGGTGGTCGCACGGCTGCCGAGAACAACGCCATTGAAGGCATCCGTTTCTCGGCCGCCATGGTGGCCAACGAGCCCGACACGATGGTGCGCTCCTTCGACGCGTTGAAGGGCGCGGGCAAACTGTCCGGCGCTCAGCAGCTGCAGTACATGGAAGCCATCGCCGGCACTTATCTGCGCAACCGCGACGGTGGCAAGGCACTGAACTGGGCGCAGCGCTACTTCAAGGAGGGCGGCAACAGCCCGACGATGAAGCAGGTGCTGCAGAACGCGCAGTTCGCGACGGGCGACATGACCGGCGCGATCAAGGACACGCTGGAAGAGATTGCCGCCGACGAGCGTGCCGGCCGCGCCCCGGCCAAGGACAAGCTCAATCTGCTGCTCTACGCGGCCCAGAAAAAGGGCGACAACAGCGCCGAAGGCATCGCGACCGAGAAGCTGTTGAACTACTACCCGGACCCCAAGCTCTGGGCACAGATCCTGGGCGGTCTGCCGCAGAAGTCGAAGTTCGACAGCAGCCGCTATGCGCTGGACCTCTACCGCCTGCGCCTGGCCACCGGCAACATGTCGCGTGGCGCCGAGGACTACATGGAGATGGCCCAACTGGCCGCTCAGGCCGGCTACCCGGAAGAGGGCAAGCAGGTCGTCGACAAGGGTCTGGCTGCCGGCGTGCTCGGTCAAGGCGCCGAAGGTGCCCGCCATAAGCGTCTGGCTGATCTGATGGTCAAGAAGATCGGCGAGGCCAAGGCCGGTGCGGCGGCCAACGAGAAGGCTGCCGAGGACGCCAAGGACGGCAATGCGTTCATCACCCTGGGTCTGGCCAATGCCTTTGGCGGTCAAGCCAAGAAGGGCATCGACCAGATCGAACAAGGCATCACCAAGGGCAACCTGAAGCGCCCTGAAGATGCCAAGCTCTACCTCGGTCTGGCGTACCAGCTCGCTGGCGATCATGCCAAGGCGCAGGCCGCCTGGAAGTCGGTCAAGGGCACGGAAGGCGCTGCGGACCTGGCTCGCTTGTGGATCATTCAGTCGCGCAAGCGCTGATCTTCGGCAACGGAAACGAAACGGGCCTGGTGCGAACCAGGCCCGTTTTTCATTCCGGCCGAGGTCTGATTACCTTGGCGCCAGGCGAATCGCGCCGTCGAGGCGGATGACCTCGCCGTTCAGCATCTCGTTGGTGACGATCTGGTGCACGAGCTTGGCGTAGTCCTGCGGCGTACCCAGGCGGCTCGGGAAGGGCACGCTGGCGGCCAGCGCATCCTGCACCTCCTGCGGCATGCCGAACAGCATGGGCGTGCCGAAGATGCCGGGCGCGATGGTCATGTTGCGGATGCCGTTGCGGGCCAGGTCGCGGGCGATGGGCAGCGTCATGCCGACGACGCCGCCCTTGGACGCGGAATAGGCCGCCTGGCCGATCTGGCCGTCGTAGGCGGCGACGGAAGCCGTCGAGATCAGCACGCCGCGCTCGCCGGTCGGTTCGGGTTCGTTCCTGGCCATCGCTTCGGCGGCGAGGCGGATCATGTTGAACGTGCCGATCAGGTTGACGGTGATCGTCTTCGTGAAGCTGGCGAGCGGATGGGCTCCGTCCTTGCCGACCGTCTTGATGGCCGGGGCGATGCCGGCGCAGTTCACCAGGCCGACCAGCTTGCCGAGGCCCGTGGCGGCGGCGACGGCCGCCTGACCGTCGGCCTCCTGGCTGACGTCGCACTTGACGTAGACGCCGCCGATTTCAGCGGCCACGGCTTGGCCCCGTTCGGCCTGCAAGTCCGCAATGACGACCTTGGCGCCGTGACTGGCCAGCATGCGGGCCGTACCTTCGCCGAGGCCCGAGGCGCCGCCGGTGACGATGAACACCTTGCCTGCAATTTCCATGGTGAGGATCTCCTGGTTGACGTAAACGTCAATTGTCGCCAACAAAAAAGCCGCAGGGCTCGCGCGCTGCGGCTTGTCTTCGATGAAGCAGGGATCAGGCCAATGCGGCCAGCGCGCGGCGCGTGATGTCGTCGACCGAACCCAGGCCCTCGATGCGGCGGTACTTGGGCGCGCTGGCGTCGCCGGTGGCGGCCCATTGCGAGTAGTAGTCGACCAGCGGGCGGGTCTGCGCGGAGTAGACGTCCAGGCGCTTCTTGACGGTGGCCTCCTCGTCGTCGGGGCGCTGCACCAACTCTTCACCGGTCGCGTCGTCCTTGCCTTCAACCTTGGGCGGGTTGAACTTGACGTGATAGGTGCGGCCCGAGGCCGGGTGGGAGCGGCGGCCGCTCATGCGCTCGATGATGGCGTCAAAGGGCACGTCGATCTCGAGCACGTAATCCAGCTTCACGCCGGCGGCTTTCATCGCGTCGGCCTGGGGAATGGTGCGGGGGAAACCGTCGAACAGGAAACCGGCAGCGCAGTCGGGCTGGGCGATGCGCTCCTTCACCAGGTCGATGATCAGGTCGTCGCTGACCAGGGCGCCGGACTTCATGACGGCATCGGCCTTCAGGCCCAGTGGCGTGCCGGCCTTGACGGCGGCACGCAGCATGTCGCCGGTGGAGATCTGCGGAATGCCGAATTGCTTGCAGATGAAGGCCGCTTGGGTGCCTTTGCCGGCGCCCGGGGCGCCCAGAAGAATCAATCGCATGGGTCTCCTCGTTGTGTCGGGATCGTCAAGAAACGTCCCGCCTCGTCAGCGACCAAGTATCGCATGTGGCCTTTCGCCGGCCTGACGCCGGCGGGCCGTTCAAGCCGCCAGCAGACGCCTGACGCGCTCCAGATCCTCGGGCGTGTCGACACCCGGGCCGGGCCGTTCGGCGCTGACATGTACGGCGATGCGCTCGCCATGCCAAAGCACGCGCAATTGCTCCAGCGACTCGATCTGCTCCAGCGGACTGACCGCCAGCGTTGGGAAGCGGCGCAGGAAGCCAGCACGGTAGGCGTAGAGGCCAACATGGCGCAGCGCCTGGTTGGGCTGGCCGGCGCCATCGCGCCACCAGGCGATGGGCGCGCGCGAGAAGTAGAGGGCGCGCCCGACCTTGTCAGTGACGAGCTTGACGACGTTAGGATTCGCAAACTCGGAAGGGTCGGTCAGCGCGTGGGCGACGGTGGCCATCACGCAGTCGGGCTGGGCGGCGAGCGTCGCGGCGCAGGCGTCGATCATGGCGGGCGCGATCAACGGCTCGTCGCCCTGCACGTTGACGACGACGGCGTCGTCGGCCAGGCCGAGCTGCTCGACGGCCTCGGCGAGGCGGTCGCTGCCGGAGGGGTGGTCGGCGCGCGTCATCAGTGCGCGCACGCCGTGGGCGGCGCAGGCGGTGGCGACTTCGGGTGCGTCGGTGGCGACGACGACCTGGCTTGCACCCGATTCAGCCGCGCGATGCGCCACGCGCACGATCATTGGCAGGCCGGCGATGTCGGCCAGCGGCTTGTTTGGCAGCCGGGTCGACGCCAGACGTGCCGGGATGATGACGGTAAAGCTCACGGGGCGAGGACGACCGGCGGCGCCGGCGCGTCCGGGTCCCAGGCCTTGGCTTCGCTCTCCAGCATCAGCGGGATGCCGTCGCGGATGGGGAAGGCCAGGCGGTCGGCGCGGCAGGCCAGGGCTGGCAACTCCAGGCCGGCGCCTTCGCGCAGCAGCGTGAGCGGGCTCTTGCACAGCGGGCAGACCAGCATTTCGATGAGGCGTTGATCCATTAGGCAGGAGCGAAGAGTTTTTGCAGTTGGGCGTCCAGCGCGGCCTCGAAGCCGGCGCCGGGCGAGAAGTCTAGCGCCACGACCCAGACGGGCAGGGTGCCGACGCGCCCGGGCGGCAGCTTGACGGCGTCCTTCTCGGTCAGCACGACGCCGGCCACACCGGGGGGCCAGGGCAGCGTGGCGAAGTCGGCGTGGTCGGGCAGGGCCAGCGTGTCGGCCCGCAGCCCCTGCGCGGCCAGCATGTCGAAGAAGCGCTGGGGCCGCGCGATGCCGGCGACGGCCAGCAGGCCCGGGCGGTCGCGCAGCGCGAGCAGTGCGTCCAGCGAGGCCGGCTCGCCGGCCCACCAGCCAGCCAGCGAGACCGCACCCGTCAGCCGGCGCTCGGCCACGAAGCCGGGCAGGGCGGTGCTGGGCTGCGGGGCGTTATAGACGACGAGCTGGTCGGCCGCCGGCACTTCGGGCGGCTGGCGCAGCGGGCCGGCGGGCAGCAGGCGGCCGTTGCCCAGGCCACGCTCGTCGAAGACCAGCAGGCTTAAGCGCCGCGGCAGCCGCCAATGCTGCAGGCCGTCGTCGCTGACGAGCAGGTCCAGGTTGGGGTGCGCCGCCAGCAAGGCCCGCGCGGCGGCCACGCGGTCGCGGCCGACGGCGACCGGCACACGGCCACGCAGATGGATGAGCAGGGGTTCGTCGCCGGCCTCGCGCGCCGTTGAATCGCGGGTGACGAGGGAGACGTCATCGCCTTCACGCCCATAACCGCGCGAGATGACGCCGGCTCGCAGGCCGCGTGCGCGCAGCAGCTCCAACAGGGCCAGCGTCATGGGCGTCTTGCCGGCGCCGCCGACGATCCAGTTGCCGACGACGATGACCGGCACCGGCAGCGTCTCGGTGCGCTTCAGCCCGAGCCGGTAGGCCAGCGAACGCAAGGCCAGCAGCGCACGGTAGACCCAGCTCAGCGGCAGCAGCGCGGCGGACAGCGCACCGCCCGTCAGCCACTCCTGCTGCAAGCGATCAGCGAGCGTCGGTCTGCGCGGCGAAGGTGACACGGGTCAGGCCGACGCGGCGGGCCGCGTCCATCACGTTGATGACGGCCTGGTGGGGCGTGGCGGCGTCAGCCGAGATGATGATCGAGGCCTCGGTGTTGCCGCCCGAGGCCTGGCGCAGCGCCGCGATGAGGATGTCGACCGAGCGGCCTTCGACGGCCTGGCGGTTGATGACGAAGCGGCCATCGGCGGCGATGCCGACGATGACTTCCTGCGGCCGGTCCTTGAGCTTGTCCGCGTCGGCCGAGGGCAGCGTGATCTGCAGCTCGGTGAACTTGGAATACGTCGTCGACAGCATCAGGAAGATCAGGATCACCAACAGCACGTCGATGAAGGGGATCAGGTTGATCTCCGGCGGCTCGCGGTGGGGTGAACGGAACCTCATGACGTCAGACCGTGTAGCGGCGCAACTGGCCGAGCATGCGGTCGGCTGCGGCTTCGAGCTCGAGCACGTACTCCTCGATGCGGCCGCGGAAGTAGCGGTAGAACATCAGCGCGGGAATAGCGATCATCAGGCCGAAGGCGGTGTTGTAGAGGGCGATGGAGATGCCGTGCGCCAGCTGGGCGGGGTTGCCGCCGCCGGGCGTCTGGCTGCCGAAGATCTCGATCATGCCGACCACCGTGCCCATCAGGCCCAGCAGCGGCGCGGCGGTGGCGATGGTGCCCAGCGTGTTCATGTAGCGCTCGAGCTGATGCACGGCGCGGCGGCCGGCGAACTCGAACACCATGCGCAGCTTGCCTTCGGGCATCTGCGGCTCGGCGGTGACGGCCCGCAGGCCGGAGGCCAGTACCTCGCCCAGCACCGAGTTCTCGGCCAGGCGGTCCACCATGTCGGGCGCGGGCAGTTGCTGGGCGCTGACGTTGAGCACGTCTTCCAGCAGGCGCGGCGGCAGGACGCGGCTGCTGCGCAGGCTGGTGAAGCGTTCGATGATCAGGGCCAGCGCCACCACGGAGCACAGGAGCAAGGGCCAGATGGGCCAACCGGCGGCTTGTATGATCGAAAACAAGGGCGTCCCCGTCCAAAAAAACGGCCGCGAAACGGCCAGGAAGTGCGCGGGATTATGGACCCAGGCTTGGCCCCTCCGGCCGGAGCTTCAGCACCAAGAAAGCGTTCCCACAATCCACCGTTGCTGTGGATAACTTTGTGGGCAACACCGGTGCGCGAGCCGGCAGAGGCCGTCAAATCAAGGCCTTGGACAACTTGCCTCAAGATTGAGCAGCGGAATTCGAATTGAAAAACAAGGCCTTATGTGCTCATGACAGCGCCGTGACAGGCGCGATGAGCCGAAATCGCCCGCCAGCCCAGTATTGGCGCGGCTGTGGACTTCCCGGCCCGCGCCGGCATTGGGTTTGCGCGTGATTGACGGCCGCGAAGCCGCATCAAATCGTCGTGTCTGGGGCGTGGCCGGCCTGCTGGAGGCCGTCAGCCAGAGCCTGGCCGAGCGCTTCTCGGTGGTCGTGGTCGGCGGCGAGATCTCGGGCTTCACGCGGGCGGCCAGTGGCCACTGCTACTTCGGGCTGAAGGACGCCGACGGTCTGGCGGCCAGCCTGCGCTGCGCGATGTTCCGCCGCGCGGCGGCGATGCTGGACTTCACGCCCGGTGATGGTTCGCTGGTGGAGCTGCGTGGGCGCGTGGCCGTCTACGAGCCGCGCGGCGAGCTGCAATTCGTCGTCGAGGCCATGCGCCGGGCCGGTGCCGGCACGCTGTACGAGCAGTTCCTGAAGCTGCGCGCACGGCTGGCGGCCGAGGGCCTGTTTGACGAAGACGCCAAGCGTCCGCTGCCGATGCTGCCGCGTCGCATCGGCGTGGTCACGTCCACGGCCGGTGCCGCGCTGCATGACGTGCTGACGGCGCTTGCGCGGCGGGCGCCGCAGGTCGAGGTTGTCGTCTACCCCAGCCCTGTGCAGGGCGTCGAGGCGCCGCCGGCCCTCGTCAACGCACTGCGCATCGCCAACGACCGGGCCGAGGTGGACCTGCTGCTGCTGGTGCGTGGCGGCGGCTCGCTGGAAGACCTGTGGGCCTTCAACGACGAGCGCGTCGTGCGCGCGGTGGCGGCGTCGGCGCTGCCGGTCGTCTGCGGCGTGGGCCACGAGACCGACGTGACGCTGTGCGACCTGGCCGCCGACCTGCGCGCGCCCACGCCCACGGCCGCCGCCGAGCTCGCCGCGCCGTCGCGGGACGCGCTGCTGCAGATGTTGGCCAGCCTGGAGCGGTCGATTAGCCTGCGCACCGAGCAGCGCCTGCAGAGCTTGGCCCAGCGCCTGGACCGCATCGCCCTGCGCCTGTCCCGCCCCAGCGACGTGCTGGCCCGCCAGCGCCGCCTGCTGGACCTGCTCGCTCAGCGCGCCGCTGCGGCACCGGGCCGGCGCGTCGAGCTGCAGCGCCAGCGCCTGGCTCACCTGGCCCCGCGCCCGGCGCGTGCGCTGGCCGAAACGCTGCGCCGCCAGGGCGCGCGCCTGGACGCGCTGCAGGCCCGGCTGCAGGCGCTGGACCCGCAGCATGTGCTGGCCCGCGGCTATGCCTGGCTGGACGACGGGCAGGGTGGCGCGATCACGTCGGTGCATGCGCTGCTGCCCGGCCACGAGGTGCGCGCCGTGCTGGCCGACGGCAGCGTCGACTTGCGCGTTCTTGGGGTACAGCCTTCGCCGCAAGGGTGATGCACGCTCCCTACAATCGTCCGCGTCTCCCTTCCCCCCAAACCCTTGAGGATTCCACGATGGAACACACGCTGCCCCCGCTGCCTTTCCCGATTGATTCGCTGGCCCCGCACTACAGCAAGGAAACGCTGGAGTTCCACCACGGCAAGCACCACAACGCTTACGTCGTGAACCTCAACAACCTGCAAAAGGGCACCGAGTTCGAGAGCAAGACGCTGGAAGAGATCATCAAGACCTCCAGCGGCGGCATCTACAACAACTCGGCCCAGATCTGGAACCACACCTTCTTCTGGAACTGCCTGAAGCCGCAAGGCGGCGGCGAGCCCAGCGGCGCGCTGGCCGAGGCCATCAACGCCAAGTGGGGCAGCTATGCGGCCTTCAAGGAAGCCTTCGTGAAGAGCGCCGTCGGCAACTTCGGCTCGGGCTGGACTTGGCTGGTCAAGAAGCCGGACGGCACGGTCGACATCGTCAACACCGGCGCCGCCGGCACGCCGCTGACCACCGCCGACACCGCGCTGCTGACCGTCGACGTGTGGGAACACGCCTACTACATCGACTACCGCAACCTGCGCCCGAAGTTCGTCGAGACCTTCCTGTCGAACCTGGTGAACTGGTCGTTCGCCGAAGCGAATTTCGCCTGATCGCGAATCGCTCCTGAACAAAGGCCGGCATCAGCCGGCCTTTTTCATTGCGAGACCTGAATGACGCGCCGCACCAGCGGGTAGACCTGGTGTTGCCAGCGCCGGCCGCTGAACACGCCGTAGTGGCCCACGTTGGGCTGGATGTAGTGGGTGCGCAGGTATTGCTTCAGGCTGCTGGCCAGGTCCTGCGCGGCCAGGGTCTGGCCGACCGAGCAGATGTCGTCGCGCTCGCCTTCCACGGTCAGCAGCGCGGTGCGGCGGATGGCGGCCGGGTTGACGCGGCGGCCCTTGAACATCAACTCGCCGCGCGGCAGGTCGTAGGTCTGGAAGACGCGCTCCACGGTCTCCAGATAGAAGTCCGCCGCGAGGTCGGCCACGGCCATGTATTCCTCGTAGAAGGTGCGGGTGATCTCGGCCTTGTCGAACTCGTCGTTGACGAGGTGCTTGTAGTAGTCCTTGAAGGCGTTGGCGTGGCGGTCCTTGTTCATGCTCATGAAGGCCGACAGCTGCACGAAGCCCGGGTAGACCCGCCGCCCCGCGCCGCCGTGCTGCCAAGGCACATGGCTGATGAGGTTCTTCTTGAACCAATCTATGGGCTTGCTCGTCGCCAGCTCGTTCACCGCCGTCGGGTTCACGCGGCAGTCGATGGGGCCGGCCATCAGCGTCAGGCTGGCCGGCGTGGCGGGGTGGTCGTCCTCGGCCATCACGGCAACGGCGGCCAGCGCGCTGACGCAGGGCTGGCAGACCGCCACGACGTTGGCGCCGGGGCCCATGGCCGCCAGGAAGTCGATCAGGTGCTGGGTGTATTCGTCCAGGCCGAAGCGACCGGCCGACATCGGCACGTCGCGCACGTTGTGCCAATCGGTGATGTAGACGTCGTGGTCCTGCAGCAGCGTGCGCACGGTGTCGCGCAGCAGCGTGGCGAAGTGGCCCGACATGGGCGCCACGACCAGCACCTTGGGCGCCGCCGCCGCGCCCTCGCGGCGAAAGCGCATCAGCGTGGCGAACGGCGTGGTCAGCACGGCCTCCTCGGCCACCGGCCAGTGCTCGCCGCCGCTGCCGACGACGTCGGCGATGCGCCAGGGCGGGCGCTTGTGCGTGACCTGGGCCAGCTCGAAGACCTGGCCGGCGGCCGCCATCTGGCGCGCGGGCAACCAGTTGTTGTCGGCAATGTTCGGGTCCTGCAGGAAGGGCAGGGACCAGCGGGTCGCTGCGCGCAGCGGCCACAGCAGGTCGACATGGGCCTGATAGGCTGGGTACATGGTGTCTCCTGCGCTTTGGTGGTGCCTCAGGTATCGCAAGGAGCGCGCCAGCGTGGCATGGGGCTTGCGTCGAGGCAGGTGAAGCCCCCGACATCAAGGAGATGCCCATGCCCGTTGCCACGCCGACCAAACCAGCCAGATCCACGGCAGGCAAGTCCAGCAAGGCCATCGCGCCTCCGCCGCCCGCCCTGCCGGTTGCCACGCTGACCTTGAGCAGCAAGAACTACTCGTCTTGGTCGCTGCGCGGCTGGCTGCTGACCCGCTTTGCGGGGCTGACCTTCGAGGAGGTCATGCTGCCGTCCGACGACGCGGACGCCAGGAAGGAACTGCTGCTGTTGGCGCCGTCCATCCGGGTGCCCTGCCTGCGCCATGAGGGTGCAACGGTCTGGAACACGCTGGCTATTGCCGAGTACCTCAACGAGACCTTTCCCAAGGCCGGGCTGTGGCCGGCGGACCGCGTGGCGCGGGCCCACGCGCGGGCGGTCTGCGGCGAGATGAACTCGGGCTTCGCCAACCTGCGCTCGGCGCTGCCGATGAACCTCAAAGGGCGCTTTCCCAAGCACAAGATCTGGGCCGGCGCCAAGCCGGACATCGAGCGCATCGTCGAGATCTGGAGCGACTGCCTGGACAAGTACGGCGGCCCTTTCCTGTTCGGCAAAAAACGCAGCGCCGCCGACGCCATCTTCGCGCCCGTGGCCACGCGCTTCCAGACCTATGGCGTGGCGCTGCCGGCTGCCTGCGCGGCCTACCGCGACGCCATCCTGGACATGACGGAGATGAAGACCTGGATTGCCGAGGCCAAGCTGGAGCCGGAGGAGATCGACCTCCTCGACATGGACTTCTGAACGGGGGCGTTGAACAGCGCGTGGGCGCTGTTCAACGCATCAAGCCCAGGGCGTAGGGATAGGGACGTCGCAAGGCGCCGGGGCGTCGATGGACTTGAAGTCGGCCGGTGACACGATCTCCAGGTACTCCATGTCCGGCGAGTAATCGAACAGGTAGTGCACGATGCCCGGGCGCTGGTGCACGCAGTCGCCGGCCTCGACGAGGGTCTCCTGGTCGCCGTACATGAACTTGGCCCAGCCCTTGGTCATCAGCACGATCTGGAAATCCGCCTCATGACGGTGCCATCCCGTGCCCTTTTCCGGGGCCATGTTCGCCTTCACAAGGTGCGCGATAACGCGGCCGCCGGTGGCTGCGGAGATGCCGAGGTCCCGGTAGAGGAAAAAGTCCCTCAGGCCGTCACTGCGCCAGGGCGTGTCGCCCGGCTTCACGTGAGAGAACGTCGTGCCCGAGCTCGTGCTCGAAGCGCTAAGGGGTTCCGAGAGATCTGACATGCCTGGCCTCCTGAAATGCTGGGGAGGCCCTGCGGGCATGCAAGACGCATTCCCGAAAGCGCGCGGCAGCGGGTGGGAGATTGCGAATGCCTTGATGCACGTCATGGGAGCCGCCGCAGYTGCGGACTAGATTGCCGATGTGAGCGCTCCACCTCCTGGCTTGCACGCGGCCGATGCCGACGCGCAGACCCTTGCCCCCTTCACGACCTGGCCCGACGGCCCGGGAGGCGTGGCCTTGTCGCAGTTGCAGGTGGCGGGCATGCATTGCGCGGCCTGCTCGGGGCTGATCGAAGCGGCGCTGCTGAAGCTGCCGGGCGTTGAGGCGGCCAGCGTCAACGCGGCGTCGGCGCGTCTGGCGTTGCGGTGGCGGCCCTCGCTGGTTGCACTGGCCGATGTGCTGGCCGCGCTGCAGGCCGCCGGCTACCGCGCCACCCCGGATGTCGCCGCGCCGGCGCGCGAGCTGCGCCGGCAGGAAAGGCGGCAGGCGCTGTGGCGGCTGTTCGTCGCAGGCTTCCTGATGATGCAGGTCATGATGCTGGCGACGCCGGCCTATGTGGCCGAGGCCGGCGAGCTGGCGCCCGACCTGGACCGGTTGCTGCGCTGGGGCAGCTGGGTGCTGACCTTGCCGGTGATGGCCTTCGCGGCCGGGCCGTTTTTCAGCGGCGCCTGGCGGCAGTTGAGGGCCGGGCGGCTGGGCATGGACGTGCCGGTCACGGTGGGGCTGGCGGTCACCTTCATCGCCAGCACCGGCGCTCTGTTCGACCCCGGTGGTGCGCTGGGCCACGAGGTCTACTTCGACTCGCTGACGATGTTCGTCGCGCTGCTGCTGCTGGCACGCTGGTACGAGCTTGGCGCGCGCCACCGTGCGGCGGATGCGCTGGAGGCCGTGGCAGGTTCCCTGCCGATGACGGCGGAGCGCTTGAACGACCACGGCAGCGGCGAACGTGTGCAGCCAGAAGTGTTGCGGACGGGCGACCGTATCCGCGTCGCGGCCGGCGAGGCCTTTGCGGCCGATGGCTGCGTGCTGTCGGGCCTGGGCTTCGTCAACGAGGCGCTGCTGACGGGTGAATCCGCACCGGTCGCGAAGGCCGTGGGCGATGCGGTCGTGGCGGGCAGCATCAACCTGGATGGCTCCCTCGTCGTTGCCGTGCAGCGCGTGGGTGCGGACACGGCAGCCCAGGGCATCGTGAGGTTGATGCAGCAGGCGCAGAGCCAGCGGTCGTCGGCCAGCGGCCTGATCGAACGCGTGGCGGCTGGCTTCACGGCGGGCGTGCTGCTGCTGGCACTGACGGCGGGTCTTGCCTGGTGGTGGATTGACCCGTCACGCGCGGTGGCGGTTGCGGTGGCGGTGCTCATCGTCACCTGCCCCTGCGCGTTGACGCTGGCTACGCCCGCCGCGTGGCTGACGGCCAGCGGCGCGTTGGCGCGGCGCGGCCTGCTGCTGACCGACTTGTCGGCGCTAGAGCGGCTGTGCGACATCGACACCGTCGCCTTCGACAAGACCGGCACGCTCGGCGAGGATCGGTTGCAACTGCACCGGCATTGGGCAGCCGAGGGCATGTACGCCGACGCGCTGCTGCCCGTGGCGCGCAGCCTGGCCGCGTTGTCGCGCCACCCGGCTGCACTGGCCCTGGCCGATGGCACTGCGGGCACGTGGACCGACGTGCGCGAAGTGCCAGGCCGTGGCGTACAGGCGCGCGATGTGACCGGCAAGCTGTGGCGCCTGGGCGCGCCCGCCTGGGTCAGCCCGCAACCCGACCCTGCCGCGCGATTGGCCTTCGGCTGCGGGGACTGTGTGCTCTGGCTGGACCTCGTCGAGGCGCCACGCGCCGATGCGGCCGAGGCCGTCAGGGCGCTGCGTACGCAAGGCCGGCGTGTGCGCCTGCTGTCGGGTGACCAGCCCGCCGCCGTCGCACGCATGGCTGCCGCGCTGGACATCGCCCACTGGCGGGCCGGCGCGACGCCCGAGTCCAAGCTCACCGCCGTGCGCGAGTGGCAGGCTGCGGGCGAGCGCGTGTTGATGGTGGGCGACGGCATCAACGACGCGCCCGTGCTGGCCGCTGCCGACGTGCGTATCGCCATGGGGCAGGGCGCCATGCTGGCGCGCAGCGCGGCGGATGCGCTGCTGGTGTCCAACCGGCTGATGGCCATCCCGCAGGCGCTGGCGCTGGCGCAGAAGACGCGCCGCGTGCTGCGCCAGAACCTGGCCTGGGCGGCGCTCTACAACCTCGCCTGCGTGCCGTTGGCGCTCGCCGGGCTGTTGCCGCCATTGGCCGCAGGAATCGGCATGGCCGCGAGTTCTCTGTTCGTCGTTCTCAACGCTCAACGGCTCAATCGCTGATGGACATCCTCTACCTCCTCATCCCCTTCTCGGTCGTGCTGGTGCTGCTCATCGTGGCCGTATTTGGCTGGGCCGTGAACTCCGGGCAACTCGATGGCTTCGAAATGGAGGCTGAACGCATCCTGCTTGACAAGGATCAAGGCACCTGAGGGCTCCGCCGAGAAGAATCGTTCGCATAAGACTGAAGGAGTCGCGATGGCGAACGAAAGAGTCCTGGTGGCATCAGAAGCCACAGCCGGGACGACATACGAGGACGGCCCCGTGCGCGCATTCGCGCTGGCCGCCGTGCTCTGGGGCGTGGTGGGCATGGCGGTGGGCGTGTTCATCGCTGCGCAGCTGGCCTGGCCGGAGCTGAACTTCGGCATCTCATGGTTGAGTTATGGGCGGCTGCGGCCACTGCACACCAACGCGGTCATCTTTGCGTTTGGCGGCTGCACGCTGATGGCGACGAGCTACCACGTCGTGCAGCGCACCGGCCAGACGCGCCTGTTCGCGCCCATGCTGGCCTGGTTCCATTTCTGGTCCTGGCAGGCGGTCATCGTCGCGGCGGCCATCACGCTGCCCATGGGCTTCACGCGCGGCAAGGAATATGCCGAGCTGGAGTGGCCGATCGGCRTGCTCATCACTGTCTCCTGGGTGGCCTACGCCATCGTCTTCTTCGGCACGGTGGGGCGCCGCAAGATCCGCCACATCTACGTGGCCAACTGGTTTTTTGGCGCCTTCATCCTGGCGGTGGCGCTGCTGCACATCGTCAACGGCGCGGTGCTGCCGGTCACGTTCTGGAAGAGCTATTCGGCCTATGCCGGCGTGCAAGACGCCATGGTGCAGTGGTGGTACGGCCATAACGCGGTCGGCTTCTTCCTGACTGCCGGCTTCCTCGGGATGATGTATTACTACATCCCCAAGCAGGCCGAGCGGCCGGTCTACAGCTACCGGCTGTCCATCGTCCACTTCTGGGCGCTGATCTTCACCTACATGTGGGCGGGCCCGCACCACCTGCACTACACGGCGCTGCCGGACTGGGCGCAGAGCGTGGGCATGATCTTCAGCCTAGTTCTGCTGGCGCCCAGCTGGGGCGGCATGATCAACGGCGTCATGACGCTGTCGGGTGCCTGGCACAAGCTGCGCGACGACCCCATCCTGAAGTTCCTCATCGTCGCGCTGTCGTTCTACGGCATGGCCACCTTCGAGGGGCCGCTGATGTCGATCAAGACGGTCAACGCGCTGTCGCACTACACCGACTGGACCGTCGGCCACGTGCACGCCGGGGCGCTGGGCTGGGTGGGGCTGATCTCCATGGGCTCGCTCTACCACCTGATCCCGCGGATGTTCGGCCGCACGCAGATGTACTCCAAGAGTGCCATCGAGCTGCATTTCTGGATCGCTACCGTGGGCATCGTGCTCTACATCGCCGCGATGTGGATCGCCGGCGTCATGCAGGGCCTGATGTGGCGCGCGGTCAACCCGGACGGCACGCTGGTCTACACCTTTGTCGAGAGCGTCAAGGCGACCTGGCCGTTCTATGTGACGCGGCTGGTTGGCGGGCTGCTGTATCTGGGTGGCATGTTGGTGATGGTCTGGAACGTCATCAAGACCGTGCAGGCCGGCCAGCCGGAACGCGTACGCATCCCGCAAGTCGTGATGGCCCACGCCTGAAGGAGTCGATATGAGCCAACACACCGAACGAGTCACCGGCCACCAGCGCATCGAAACCAGCAACCTGCTGATGATCGTGCTGGTGCTGCTGACGGTCTTCGTCGGCGGCTTTGTCGAGATCGTGCCGCTGTTCTTCCAGCGCTCGACGACGCAGCCGACCCCCGGCCTCAAGCCCTACACGGCGCTGCAGGTCGCCGGCCGAGACATCTATGTGCGCGAGGGTTGCTACAACTGCCACTCGCAGATGATCCGCCCGCTGCTGGCCGAGACGCTGCGCTATGGGCCTTACTCCAAGGCCGGCGAGTTTGTCTACGACCGCCCCTTCCAGTGGGGCAGCAAGCGCACCGGTCCCGACCTGCACCGTGTGGGCGGCAAGTACAGCGACGACTGGCATCGCATCCACCTGACCAACCCGCGCGACCTGGTGCCGGAGTCCAACATGCCGGCTTATCCCTGGCTGGTCACCGCGCCGGTGGACGCCGCCGGGCTACCCGCGCGGTTGAGCGCACTGCGCACGCTGGGCGCACCCTACAGCGACGCCGAGGTGCAGGGCGCCGCCCAGGCTGCCGCCGGCAAGACCGAGCTGGAAGCGCTGGTGGCCTATCTGCAGGTGCTGGGCACTGCAGGCGCATCAGCAGCATCGGCAAAAGAGGCCTCGAATGGACATCAATGAACTCCGCGTGGCCGTGACCCTGGTGTCGCTGGCCGTCTTCATCGGCATCGTCGTCTGGGCCTGGCGTGGCCACTTCGATGCCGCCGCACAACTGCCTCTTGAAGGGGGCGACCAATGAGCGACTTCTTCAACCAGGGCTGGTCGATCTTTGTCGCTGCGTCCACGGTGCTGGGCCTGGCGGCCTGCATCGCGCTGCTCATCATCGCCAGCCGCCGCCAGCCTTCGGCGGCAGACAACACAACCGGCCATGTCTGGGACGAGGACCTGCGCGAGCTGAACAACCCGCTGCCGCTGTGGTGGATGGGCCTGTTCGTGCTGACGGTGGTGTTCTCCGGTATCTATCTGGCGCTCTACCCGGGGCTGGGTAGCGTGACCGGCACGCTGGGTTGGACCAGCATCAACGAGCACACGGCCGAGGTCGCCCAGGCGCGCGCCGCGATGGCGCCGGTGTACGCCGCCTTCACGGGCCAGTCGCCCGAGCAACTCGCCAAGGACCCCAAGGCCCATGCCATCGGCGAGCGCCTGTTCGCCAACAACTGTGCCCAATGCCACGGCTCGGACGCCAAGGGCTCCAAGGGCTTCCCCAACCTGACCGACAAGGACTGGCTGTGGGGCGGCAGCTTCGAGACCATCACCCAGACCATCACGCAGGGCCGCGAAGGCAACATGCCCGTGATGGCCGCCGCCGTGGGCACGAGCGAGGACGTGCGCAACGTCGCCCACTACGTGTTGTCGCTGTCGGACAGCCCGCACAACCCGCTGTACGCACAGCTCGGCAAGCCGAAGTTCACCGCCTGCGCGGCCTGCCACGGCTTTGGCGGCAAGGGCAACCCGGCGCTGGGTGCGCCGAATCTTTCCGACAAGGTCTGGCTGCACGGCTGGGGCGAGGACGCCGTCGTCGCCATGATCAACAACGGCAAGCACAACCAGATGCCGGCGCATGGCGAGCGGCTGACGCCCGAGCAGATCCGCGTGCTGGCCGCCTACGTATTGAGCCTCTCGCAGTGAAGAAGCTATGAACGGCTCCCGCACGCCCGCTCATCCCGCCGCAATGCCGCCACTCGGCGTTGCAAATGCTCGCCGTAGCAGCGGCTACGCCTGCGCTTTGCGCCTTGATTGGCGCCACCGCAGCGGTCTGCTCGGCCGCGCGGAAACCGTACATAGCTTCTGATGGCCGATTCCGAAGCCGTCATCCGGCTCTACAAGTCCGAAGACAAGATCCACCCCCGCTCGGTGGACGGCTTCTTTGCGCGCTGGCGCTGGGCGCTGGTCGCCCTGACCCAGCTCGTCTTCTACGGCCTGCCCTGGCTGACCTGGGGCGACCGCCCGGCCGTGCTCTTTGACCTCGCGTCGCGGCGCTTCTACGTCTTCGGCCTGGTGCTCTACCCGCAGGACTTCGTCTACCTGACGGCCCTGCTGCTGATCTCGGCCTATGCGCTGTTTCTGTTCACGGCCGTTGCGGGCCGGGTGTGGTGCGGCTATGCCTGCCCGCAGACGGTCTACACCGAGATCTTCGTGCGCATCGAGCATTGGTTCGAGGGCGACCGCAATGCGCGGCTCAAGCTCGACAAGGCCGGTTGGTCCTGGAACAAGCTGTGGCGCAAGGGCGGCAAGCAGGTCGCGTGGATCGCGCTGGCGCTGTTCACGGGCCTGAGCTTTGTCGGCTACTTCACGCCCATCCGCGAGCTGATGACGCTGTCGCTCGGCGGCTGGGAGGCCTTCTGGGTGCTGTTCTACGGCTTTGCCACCTATGGCAACGCCGGCTATATGCGTGAGCAGGTCTGCAAGTACATGTGCCCTTACGCGCGCTTCCAGAGCGCGATGTTCGACCGCGACACCCTCATCGTCACCTACGACCCGGCCCGGGGCGAACCGCGTGGCCGCAACGCCGAGCGCAGCAAGAAGGGCGAGGCGCGCAGCACGACCGTCGGTGACTGCATTGACTGCCACCTGTGCGTGCAGGTCTGCCCCACCGGCATCGACATCCGCAAGGGCCTGCAGTACGAGTGCATCAGCTGCGCGGCCTGCATCGACGTCTGCGACGGCGTCATGGACAAGATGGGCACGCCGCGCGGCCTTATCCGCTACGACACCGAGAACGGCATGGCCGGGCAGCTCACGCGCGCCCAGCGCTGGCGCCGCATCTTCCGCCCGCGCGTGCTCATCTACGGCAGCTTGCTGCTGGCGCTGAGCACGGCCGTGCTGTGGAGCCTGCTGAGCCGCCACGACTTCCGTGTCGACATCGTGCGCGACCGCGCCACGCTGGCCCGCCAGGTGGAGGACGGCTGGATAGAGAACCTCTACCGCCTGCAGCTGATGAACGCCACCGAGGCGCCGCAGCAGCTGAGCGTCGAGGCCGATGGCCTGCCTGGCCTGCAGCTCAGCCGCGCCACCACGGTGACGCTGGGCCCGGCCGAGGCGCGCTGGGTGACCGTCGCACTGCGCCTGCCGCCAGCGGCCGCCAGCCAGCTCAAGCCCGGCGCCCAGCCCATGCGCTGGGTCGTGCGCAGCGCGGCTGGCGACAGCGTCGCCGAGAAGTCCACGTTCGTCGTGCCGCGCTGAAGCGGCGGGAGATTCGAGATGCCCACTGTTCAAACGACTTCATCTGCCTGGCACGAACCCATGGTCTGGCTCGTCGTCGCCGGCCCGGTGTCGGTCATCCTGGCCAGCATCGTCACCGTGACGCTGTGCATCCTCCACCCCGACCCGCCGCTGGTGACGCGGGCGACCGACGCCGCGCCCGCGCAGGCGGCGCGCAACCATGCCGCCACCGGCGTCGTGCCGGGAGCCCAGCGGTGATTGACGCGCCGTCACGCGTCGCGCGCTATGCGATGGCGGTGGCCTGGTCGTCCTTCCTGTCGGCCGGCGTGCTGGAGGCCCTCGTCTTCGCCGTCATCGACCCGCACGATCTGCGCTGGTTCGGCGCGGCGCCGGTGGACTTGTCCGCCCAGGCGGTCTATACGGTCAGCTTCTTGATCTTCTGGGCTGTTGTGGCGCTGGGTGCCAGCATCGCGCTGCTGCTTGTCAGCTTGCCGGCGGACGAGCCGGGGTCGCAACGTCGCTCGCCGGGCTGGCCACGCTGACCACGCGCGCATTCCTGTCATGGGTCCAGTAGGCCCAGGCCCAGTCCATCAGCACGACGAAACGGTTGCGGAAGCCGATCAGGAAGTACACGTGGGCGAACAGCCAGAACAGCCAGGCCGGATAGCCTGAAAAACGCAGCGCCCCCGCCGGCGTGCCCAGGTCCACGACGGCGCTGTGCCTGCCGATGGTGGCGAGGTTGCCGTAGTCCGCATAGCGGAAGGCCTGCGTCGCCTCGCCGCGCAGCTGGCGCTTGATGTTGGCGGCGGCGCAGCGGCCCATCTGCTTGGCGCCGGGTGACACGCCCGGCACGGCGCGCGGCTCCTGGCCCGGCGCATGGCTTTGCGCGGCGGCCAGGTCGCCGATGACCTGGATGTGCGGCTGGCCCTTCAGGCTCAGGTCGGGCTCGACGACGACGCGGCCGGCGCGGTCCAGCGTGCAGCCGGTGGCTTCGGCCAACGCCCGGCCCAGCGGCGACGCGGCCACACCCGCGGCCCAGACGATGCAGCGGCTGTGCAGGCGCTCCGGGCCGGCGGCGGTGCTGATGTCCAGCCCCTCGGCGTCGATGCCGGTGACGCGGGCGCCCAGCCGCACGTCCACGCCCAGCGCCGTCAACTGCTCGCGGGCGCGCTCGCTCAAGGCCTCGGGCATGGCCTGCAGCACGCGCGGGCCGCCTTCCACGAGCAAGACCCTGGCCTGGCGCGGGTCGATGCGACGGAACTCGCCGGGCAGCGTGTGGCGTGCGATCTCGGCAAAGGTGCCGGCCAGCTCCACGCCGGTCGGGCCTGCGCCGACGACGACGAACTGCATCAGCGCCAGGCGCCGAGCCGGATCGTCCTCGCGCTCGGCCGCCTCGAAGGCCATCAGCACGCGGCGGCGGATCTCGAAGGCGTCGTCCAGCGTCTTCAGCCCCGGCGCATGAGGCGCCCAGTCGTCGCGGCCGAAGTAGCTGTGCGTGGCGCCGGCGGCGACGATGAGGTGGTCCCAGCGCAGCAGGGCGCCGTCCTTCAGCGTGACTGTCTGCGTCTGCGGGGCGATGGCGACAACCTCGCCCAGCAGCGTCGTCACATTGGGCTGGCGGCGGAACAGGTGCCGGATGGGCGCCGCGATGGACGGCGCCGACAGGCCGGCGGTCGCCACCTGATACAGCAGCGGCTGGAACAGGTGGTGGTTGGTCTTGTCGACGACAGTGATGTCGACGTCGGCCGAGCGCAGGGCCCGCGCCGCCTCCAGGCCGCCGAAACCGCAGCCGATGATGAGCACTTGTGGACGCATGGAACTCATCGTACGCCCGGTTTTGTGCGCTGCAACATGGTGCGGTTTTCAGATAGCGGCAGGGCCGTTTCATCGTGATGCAAAGCCAGAGAGCGCTGCCGGCGTTGGCGCACGTTCGGGTCCTAGCATGCGGCGCCCACGATGCCCGCGCACGCCCTGGACTCCGCCCTCACCGCCACCACCTCCACCGAGCCCACGTCCCCCACCGACTCGGCCCGGCAGCGCCTGCGCGGCCTGTCCTTCCACCAATGCCTGCTGGCCGCCTTCCTGCTGATCACCGCGGTGCTCGGCGGCGCCGCGGCCCAGGCGATGTTTGCGTTGGAGCATGTCGCGCTGCAGGGCCGCCAGGCCTCACAGGACGCGGCGGCGCTGACGGCCCAAGGCCAGCGTCTGGCCGAGCGCACCGTGGCCATGGAGCGCAGCGCGCGCCAGTTCCTGGTGCTGGACGACGCCGGCCTGCGCGACCGCTATCAGGCGGCCTGGGTGGACGCCAAGTCCACGCAGTCGGTGCTGATCGAACTGATGACCGATGCGGCCGCCAGACAGCTGTTTGCCGACTGGGCGGCGCAGGCCGACGCGGCCTGGCGCGTGCTGCAGAACCCCGGCCTCGCCCGCAACCGTGCCGCCGCGCTGAAGCAGCTGACGCCGGTCTTCGCCCACCTGCATCGCCTCAACGACGCGCTGGCCGAGCACAGCCAGCAGGCCATGGACCGCCGCAGCGACGCCGTGCTGGCCGAGCTGGAGCAGCAGCGCCGCCTCATCAGCGCGCTGGTGCTGGGCGCCATCGCATTGGCCGGCGTGCTCGCGCTGGGCTTCGGCCACTGGCTGCTGCGGCCGCTTTCTCATGTCGAAGCGGCCATCAACCGGCTCGGCGACAACCGCTTCGACGAGCCCGTCGTCGTGCGCGGCCCGGCCGACCTGCGGCGCCTGGGCCGCCAGCTCGAATGGCTGCGCCAGCGGCTGGCGACGCTGGAGTCCGACAAGACCCGCTTCGTACGCCACATCTCGCATGAGCTGAAGACACCCATGGCCTCCATCCGCGAGGGCGCGGCGCTGCTGCGCGAGGGCGTGGCCGGTCCGCTGACGGCCGACCAGACCGAGATCGTGCGCATCCTCGGCGACAACAGCGCGGCGCTGCAGGGCCAGATCGAGGACTTGCTGCGCTACCAGACGCTGGCGTCGGACTCGCAGCAGTTGCAGCGCCGGCCGGTTGACCTGGGCGCGCTGCTGGCGCGTGTCGTCGATGACCAGCGGCTGCTGTGGCAGGCCAGGGGGCTGAGCGTGCACGTGGATGCCGAGCCGTGTACGACGGTCGCCGATGGTGAGAAGCTCGGTGTCGTGCTGGCCAATCTGCTCGTCAACGCGGTGCGCTTCAGCCCACCCGGCGGCGTCATCTCGCTGGCGCTTGCGCAGGCCGATGGCAAGGTTCGCATCGACTGCATCGACGCCGGCCCCGGCGTGGCGGCCGAGGACGCCGAGCGCATCTTCGACCCCTTCTACCAAGGCCGGAACCAGGCGCCCGGCGCCCGCCGCGGCAACGGCATCGGCCTGTCCATCGTGCGCGAGATCGTGCAGGCGCATGGCGGTACATGCCGCCTGCTGCCGAGCGAGCGCGGCGCCCATTTCCGCATCGAGATACCTCATTGCCATGACGCGACGACTGTTTGAACTCTGCTTGCTACTGATGCTGGCGGCCTGCCAGACACCCCCACCCGCGCCCGCGCCGCCACCGCCCGCGCCGGTCTGCCCGGAACCGCCTCCACCGCCGCCCGAGATCGCAGAGCTGAAGGCCGTGCTGACCACGGCTGAGGAATTGCGCAAGGCTTTGGCGCTGAGCCAGGGCCGCAGCAGCGCCGACCTGGCCCAGGCCGCCGCGCAGGTCGACGTCATCGCCAGCGACGCGCAGGCCGCCGAGCCGCTCAAGCCGCTGGCCACGCTGCTTTCTGCACGCCTGGCCGAGCAACGCCGCCTGCAGGACAGCGTCGACAAGCTGACCCAGCAGCTGCGCGACAGTCAGCGCCGCAACGAGCAGCTCAACGAAAAGCTCGAAGCCCTCAAGGCCATCGAGCAAACGCTGCCCGCCAAGCGCTGAGGAGTTCCGCATGACGACTCAAGCCACCATCCTCCTCGTCGACGACGACGCCGACCTGCTGCGCCTGATGACGATGCGCCTCACCGCCGCCGGCCACGCCGTGCAGGCCGTGGCCAGCGCCGAGGCAGCGCTGGCACACCTCGCCGTGCGCCTGCCATCCCTCGTCATCACCGACGTGCGCCTGCCCGGGCTGGACGGCCTGCAGCTCTTCGACGAGGTGCGCAGCCGCCATCCGTCGCTGCCGGTCATCCTGCTCACCGCCCACGGCAGCATTCCCGATGCCGTCGAGGCGACGACCCGCGGCGCGCATGCCTACCTGACCAAGCCCTTCGACGGCAAGGAGCTACTGGCCAAGATCGCCCAGGCGCTGCGCGTGAACGCACCCAGCCCCGCGCCGGCGGGCGGCGGCGACAGCAGCTGGCGCCGCGAGATTATCAGCCGCAGCCCGCGCATGGCCGAGGTGCTGGCCGAGGCACGGCTGGTGGCTGCCACCGACGCGAGCGTGCTGATCTGCGGCGACAGCGGCACCGGCAAGGAGCTGCTGGCCCGCGCCCTGCACAACGCCAGCCCGCGCGCGGCCAAGCCCTTCATTGCGGTGAACTGCGGCGCCATTCCAGAGGCACTGCTGGAGTCCGAACTCTTCGGCCACGTGAAGGGCGCCTTCACCGGCGCGCAGGGCCACCGCCAGGGGCTGATCCCGGCGGCGCACGGCGGCACGGTGTTCCTCGACGAGATCGGCGACATGCCGCTGGCCCTGCAGGTCAAGCTGCTGCGCGTGCTGCAGGAGCGCGTCGTGCGCCCCGTGGGCAGCAACGAGGCGGTGGCGGTGGACGTGCGCGTGCTGTCCGCCACCCACCGCGACCTGGACCTGGCGATGGCCGAGGGCCAGTTTCGCCCCGACCTCTACTACCGGCTCAACGTCGTCAAGCTCGTGCTGCCGCCGCTGTCCGAGCGCCGGGAGGACATCGCGCTGCTGGCCCAGCATTTTTTGCAGACGCTGGCCGAACGCCACCGCAAACCGGTCAAGGGCTTCGCGCCCGACGCGCTGGAGGCGTTGGTCACGGCGCCCTGGCCAGGCAACGCGCGCCAGCTCTACAACGTCGTCGAGCAGGTCTGCGTGCTGGCCACGGCGCCGTTGGTGCCGCTGGCCCAGGTGCAGCGCGCGCTGCAGATGCCCTCGGCCGAGGTGCTGAACTACCAGCACGCCAAGCAGCGCTTCGAGCGCGACTACCTCAACCAGCTGCTCAAGCTCACGTCCGGCCACGTCGCCGAGGCCGCGCGGCTGGCCGACCGCAACCGCACGGAGTTCTACCGGCTGATGCAGAAGCACGGCCTCGATCCGCAGCTGTTCCGCACTGATCCCCTAGGTGCCACGTCGGATTTCAGCGACAAGAAGTTGTCAGACGAATCAAGCACTTAGGACGAGAGCGCATGAACTCGTCGCCGCATGACGACAAGAACCGGGTTCGCGCAGGTCGCGACTCGGCCTTCCGATCGCGTTTGTTGAGCTAAGTCATTGATCTGCCGAAGAAATCCTGAGCTGGCACACCCCTTGCGCTAAGCCTGTTCGTGGTGCCACCCGGCATCGCGTTTGATTCAAGCATCTTCAGGAGATCTGCATGCAAACCACCACCCTCGTCCGTCTGCTGTCCGCCGCCCTGATGGCCTCGGCCGCCACCGCTTCCTTCGCTGCCGATCCGGCTCCCGCTGTGGCCCCGGCCGAGCAAGTGGCTCAGGCGCAGACCGCCGGCGATGCGACCGTCACGACCCAGGCCGCTGCGGCTCTGTCGCAGGACAAGGATCTGCAGGCCCTGCCGCTGACCGTCAGCAGCACCGCCGCTGGCGTCGTCGTGGTGAAGGGCTCGGCGCCCAGCGCCGAATTGGCCCAGAAGGCCATCAAGGTCGTCCAGGCCGTGCCCGGCGTGAAGGAAGTGCGTAACGAGATCAAGGTCGGCTAAGGCGACGCCGAATAAGTCCCCGCGATGCAGCGCGCCCTGGTTTGGGATGGGCTGCAAGGCGCAAACCGCAGCCATAGCTCGGCTATGGCGAGGATTTGCAACGCAGCAGGCCGCCCAAAGCAGGGATGCGCTGCGCGCGAGGGACTTGTTCAGCGTTGCCCAAGCCCCACCGCCTTCGATCTCAGGCCCCGCGCGCCCCCGCGGGGCCTTCTTGCGTCTGGCTTCAGCAACGACTGTTGTTGACCAGCGCCTGCAGCCCGGGCTGGTTGAGGATGCGCAACTGCCGCTGCTTCACCTCCATCAACCCCTCGTCCTGGAACTTGGAGAAGGTGCGGCTGACGGTCTCCAGCTTCAGCCCGAGATAGCTGCCGATCTCCTCGCGCGTCATGCGCAGCACCAGGCTCGACGCCGAGAAGCCGCGTGCCTGCAGACGCTGCGTCAAGTTCAGCAGGAAGGCGGCCAGCCTTTCCTCGGCGCGCATATTGCCGAGCAGCAGCATGACGCCGTGGTCGCGCACGATCTCGCGGCTCATGATCTTGTGGAAGGAGTGCTGCAGCGCGGTGAATTCGCGCGACAGCTCTTCCAGCTGGCCGTAGGGAATGACGCAGACGGACGAGTCCTCCAGCGCGACGGCGTCGCAGTGGTGGCGGTCGCTGCTGATGCCGTCCAGGCCGAGCAGCTCGCCGGCCATCTGGAAGCCCGTGACCTGATCGCGGCCGTCCTCGCTGCCGACGCAGGTCTTGAAGAAGCCGGTACGCACCGCGTACAGCGCCTCGAAGCGCTCGCCGTTGCGGAACAGGTGCCCGCCACGCGGCACCGTGCGGCGCTTGTCGACCAGCCCTTCCAACTGATCCAGCTCCTTGGCATTCATGCCCACCGGCAGGCAGAGTTCGCGCAGATTGCAGCTGGCGCAGGCGACCTTCAGCGGCTCGATGGCGGGCGCGGCGGCCATGTCGGAGTTGGTCGGCATGGTCATCGCGCGAGGCAGGGGGGTCAGCATGGGTTGGATTCTTTGCCAGAAGACCCGCGCGGCCCTTGACCTGGATCAAAGCCCGCCCGTGCCTGTCTCGGCACAGTGACGGCATGGCTGCTGTAACCGACCGCCCCCTCGACGCCGACCTGCTGCGCCGCCACGACGTGGCCGGGCCGCGCTACACCTCCTACCCGACGGCGGACCGCTTCGTCGAGGCCCACCAGGGTGCCCAGCACCTGCAGGCGCTGCGCCAGCGCGGCACGGCCCAGCCGCTGTCGGTCTATGTGCACATCCCGTTCTGCGAGCAGCTCTGCTACTACTGCGCCTGCAACAAGATCATCACCAAGCACCACGAGCGCGCCGCACCCTATCTGGACGCGCTGGCCGTGGAGATGGAGCTGGTGGCCGAGGCCTTGGGTGGCCCGGCACCGGTGTCGCAACTGCACCTGGGCGGCGGCTCGCCGACCTTTTTGTCCGACACCGAGCTGACCGCGCTGATGGACCTGCTGCGCCGGCGCTTCAAGCTGCTGCCCGGCGCCGAGCTGTCCATCGAGGTGGACCCGCGCACGGTGGACCAGCAACGTCTGGCCCATCTGCGCCAGCTCGGCTTCAACCGCCTGTCCTTCGGCGTGCAGGACTTCGACGCCGCCGTGCAGAAGGCCGTGCACCGCGTGCAGCCGCTGGAGCAGGTCGCACAGCTGATGAGCCAGGYCCGCGAGCTGGGCTTTGCGTCCACCAACGTCGACCTCATCTACGGCTTGCCGCTGCAGACGCCGGCCAGCTTTGCCCGCACCATCGAGCAGGTCGCCGAGCTGCGCCCAGACCGCATCGCGATGTATGCCTACGCCCACCTGCCGCAGCGCTTCAAGCCGCAGCGCCGCATCGTTGCCGAGCTGCTGCCGCCGGCCGGTGACAAGCTGGCCATGCTGTCCGGCGCCATCAGCGCGCTGCTGGGCGAGGGCTATGCCTACATCGGCATGGACCACTTCGCGCTGCCCGACGACCCGCTGGCCGTCGCCAAGCGGCAAGGTCTGCTGCACCGCGGTTTCCAGGGCTACTCGACGCAGCCGGACTGCGACCTCGTCGGCCTGGGCGTCTCGGCCATCAGCCGCGTGGGTGCCACCTACGCGCAGAATGCCAAGACGCTGGAGGAGTACGAAGACGCGCTGCACCAGCGCCAGCTGCCCGTGCAGCGTGGCCTAGCGCTGACCCGCGACGACCTGCTGCGCCGCGCCGTCATCATGGCGCTGATGTGCCAGGGGCGCGTGGAGTTCGAGCCCATCGCGGCGTCCTACCTCGTCGACGTGCCGGCCTACTTTGCGCCCGAGCTGGCGCGGCTGACGCAACTGGCGGGGCAGGGCCTGGTGGTGATCGAGCCGGGCGCCATCCAGGTCACGCCGCTGGGCTGGTACTTCGTGCGCGCCGTGGCGCTGGTGTTCGACCGCTACCTGCAAGCCGACGCCAGCCGCGAGCGCTTCTCGAAAATCATTTGATGGCTTTGGATGCCGCACTCATCGCGTCCGCCACGCTGATGGGCCTGGCCGGCATGCCGCATTGCGCGGCCATGTGCAGCGCGCCCTGTGCGCTGGCCGGTGGCAAGCAGCCTGCCAGGCTGCTGGTCGGGCGGCTGCTGGGCTACACGGCCGGTGGTGCGGTGGCGGCCGCGTCGGCCGAAGCGCTGGCGCGGGCGGCCCAGAGCGTGACGCTGCTGCAACCAGCCTGGGCGCTGCTGCAGGCGGCGCTGCTGCTGTTCGGCCTGACGCTGCTCGCGCGCGGCCGGGTGCCGCTCTGGCTGGGCGCCGTCCGCTGGCGCCCGCAACCCCGCCACGCCTTTGCCACCGGCATCGCCTGGGTTGCCATGCCCTGCGGGCTCTTGCATGCGGCGCTGCTGTTGGCGGGGCTGTCGGGCTCGCCCGCCAGTGGCGCGGCGGCAATGGCCGGCTTTGCGCTGGCCAGCACGCCGGGCCTGTTCATTGCGCCGCTGTGGCGGGCGCGGCTGCTCAAGCGCGGCGCGGGCGGCGACGTGCTGGCGCTGCGCCTGGCCGGCCTCGCGCTGGCCCTGGGCGCGGCCTGGGGGTTGGGGCATGGCGTTTGGCAGAGCCTGCTGCTGGCCTGCTAGGAGCGTGGGCGGCAGAGGGCGTGGCCCGCGCCC
>NZ_JBGCUM010000030.1:71311-79397 GCF_054177665.1 Roseateles sp. P5_E8
GCCCTCTGCCGCCCACGCTCCTCGCCCATAAACTCGCCGGGTTTCGTCTTTCCTCGCTTCTTTGCGAAAGCCCACGCCCATGTCCCAACACATCACGGTGCCTGAAGGCGGCCAGAAGATCACGGCCAATGCCGACTTCTCGCTGAACGTGCCCAACAACCCGATCATTCCCTTCATCGAAGGCGACGGGGTCGGACTGGACGTCACGCCCGTCATGCTGAAGGTGGTGGATGCGGCGGTCGCCAAGGCCTACGGCGGCGCCCGCCAGATCCACTGGATGGAGGTCTACGCGGGCGAGAAGAGCACCCGCGTCTACGGCCCCGACGTGTGGCTGCCCGCGGAGACGGTGCAGGCCGTGCGCGACTACCTCGTCTCCATCAAGGGCCCGCTGACCACGCCTGTCGGCGGCGGCATCCGCTCGCTCAACGTGACGCTGCGGCAGGAGCTGGACCTCTACGTCTGCCTGCGCCCCGTGCGCTATTTCAACGGCGTGCCCAGCCCCGTGAAAGAGCCCCACAAGGTCGACATGGTCATCTTCCGCGAGAACTCTGAGGACATCTACGCCGGCATCGAGTACGAAGCCGGCAGCGACAAGGCCAAGAAGCTGATCGCCTTCCTGCGCGATGAACTCGGCGCCAACAAGATCCGCTTCCCCGAGACCTCGGGCCTGGGCGTCAAGCCGGTCAGCCGTGAAGGCACCGAGCGCCTGGTGCGCAAGGCCATCCAGTACGCCATCGACCACAACCAGCCCAGCGTGACCATCGTGCACAAGGGCAACATCATGAAGTTCACGGAAGGCGCCTTCCGTGACTGGGCCTACGCGCTGGCGCAGAAGGAATTCGGCGCCGAGCCCATAGACGGCGGCCCGTGGTGCCGGCTGAAGAACCCGAAGACGGGCAAGCTCATCACCATCAAGGACGTCATCGCCGACGCCTTCCTGCAGCAGATCATCCTGCGCCCCGCCGAGTACAGCGTCATCGCCACGCTGAACCTGAACGGCGACTACGTCTCCGACGCGCTGGCCGCGCAAGTGGGCGGCATCGGCATCGCCCCCGGCGCCAACATGAGCGACTCCATCGCCATGTTCGAAGCCACCCACGGCACGGCGCCCAAGTACGCCGGCAAGGACTATGTGAACCCGGGCTCCTCGATCCTCTCCGCCGAGATGATGCTGCGCCACATGGGCTGGAAGGAAGCGGCCGACCTCATCATCAGCGCGATGGAGAAGTCGGTGCTGAGCAAGAAGGTCACGTATGACTTTGCGCGGCTGATGGACGGGGCGACGCAGGTGTCGTGCTCGGGGTTTGGGCAGGTCATGATTGACCAGATGGAGTGAACGCGGCGGGCTCTTATGCTGCACGGCACCACTGAAGGAGCCCCCATGGATCTCGACAGCCAAGGCCTTGCCACCCGCCGCGCCGTACTGGGCGACGCCTATGTCGACGCCGCGCTGGCCAAGGTCACGCCGTTCACCGCGCCCTTGCAGGAACTGGTCACCCGCCATGCCTGGGGCAACACCTGGCAGCGGCCGGGCCTGGACTTGCGCACGCGCAGCATCGTCACGGTGTCCATGCTGGTGGCGCTGGGCCGCATGCACGAGTTGAAAACCCATGTGCGCGGTGCGCTGAACAACGGCGTGACGGTGGAGGAGCTACAGGAGATCTTCCTGCATGCCAGCGTCTACTGCGGCTTCCCGGCGGCGGTGGACGCGTTTCGCGCTGCCGCAGAGGTGGTCGACGCCGCACCATAAAGACGCTCTTTGCGCATTTGATTCGTGACGCGTCAGGATGGCCTCGATGGCATTTGCGAGGATCGGGCTATGCCGGGACGCGGGTGCACGCACTTGCTCCGTTGCTCGGGCCAGAGGCTCGATCCTTCGCCAGGCACAAACAGTCCTCAGGACTGTTTGAGTCCGGGCTCAGTCCCCCGGGCCGCAAGCGGCCCTCCTCCTTTACCTGCGCAAGTGCGCGCACCCACATCCCGGCCGTTCCACCKAAGGTGGCTTGGRACGAGAAMCCRATGCARCGCCRAGCAGGAGAGCGGGCAGGCCTGATGCGGAGGTAAAGGAGGAGGMCGCGCAGCGGCCGGGGGACACGCAGCAGCAGGTCTGCCCGYTCTSCTGCGCCCAGGCCAACCGACGCTTGAACTTCACAAAGCAACGCGCAAAGAGCCTAAATAAAAACGCCGCTGGCAGAGACTGCACAGCGGCGTGATCACGGGGGGCGGGCCCCCGACGTGAAGTGACGATCAGCTCGCCAGCGACTCCAGCGCCGCATTGAACGTCGCGCTCGGGCGCATCACCACATCCAGCTTGGCCACGTCCGGCAGGAAGTAGCCGCCGATATCCGCCGGCTTGCCCTGGACTTCCTTCAGCTCGGCCGCGATCTTGGCTTCGTTGGCCGTCAGCGTGTCGGCCAGCGGCTTGAAGTGCGCGGCCAACTCGGCGTCTTCGGTCTGCTCGGCCAGGGCCTGGGCCCAGAACAGCGTCAGGTAGAAGTGGCTGCCGCGGTTGTCGATCTCGCCGGTCTTGGCGCTCGGGCCCTTGCCCTTGTCCAGCAGCTCGCCGGTGGCCGTGTCCAGCGCCTTGGCCAGCACCTTGGCCTTGGCGTTGCCGGTCTTCAGCCCGACGTCTTCCAGGCTCACGGCCAGGGCCAGGAATTCGCCCAGCGAATCCCAGCGCAGGTGGTTCTCTTCCACCAACTGCTGCACATGCTTGGGCGCCGAGCCGCCGGCACCCGTCTCGTACATGCCGCCGCCGGCCATCAGCGGCACGATGGACAGCATCTTGGCCGAGGTGCCCAGCTCCATGATGGGGAAGAGGTCGGTCAGGTAGTCGCGCAGGATGTTGCCGGTGGCGCTGATGGTGTCCTGGCCACGGATGACGCGCTCCAGCGTGTAACGCATGGCGCGCACCTGGCTCATGATCTGGATGTCCAGGCCGGTCGTGTTGTGCTCATGCAGGTACATCTTGACCTTGGTGATGAGCTGCGCCTCGTGCGGGCGGTAGGCGTCCAGCCAGAACACCACGGGCATGCCGGAGTTGCGGGCGCGCGTGACGGCCAGTTTCACCCAGTCGCGGATGGCGGCGTCCTTGCACTGGCACATGCGCCAGATGTCGCCCTGCTCGACGTCCTCGCTCATCAGCACTTCGCCGGTGGCGATGTCGGTGATGTTGGCGACGCCGTCTTCCGGGATCTCGAAGGTCTTGTCGTGCGAGCCGTATTCCTCGGCCTGCTGGGCCATCAGGCCGACGTTGGGCACGGTGCCCATCGTGCGCGGGTCGAAGGCGCCATGCCATTTGCAGAAATTGATGATCTCCTGGTAGATGCGGGCGAAGGTCGATTCGGGCATCACGGCCTTCACGTCCTTCAGGCGGCCGTCGGCGCCGTACATCTTGCCGCCGCTGCGGATCATGGCGGGCATGGACGCGTCGACGATGACGTCGTTGGGCGAATGGAAGTTGGTGATGCCCTTGGCCGAGTCCACCATCGCCAGCTCGGGGCGGTGCTCGTGGCAGGCGTGCAGGTCGCGCTTGATCTCGTCCTGCTTGCTCTGCGGCAGCGCGGCGATCTTGGTGTACAGGTCCACCATGCCGTTGTTGACGTTGACGCCCAGCTCGTCGAACAGCTTGGCGTGCTTCTCGAAAGCCTCGCGGTAGAAGATGCGCACGCAGTGGCCGAAGACGATGGGGTGGGACACCTTCATCATGGTGGCCTTGACGTGCAGCGAGAACATCACGCCGGTCTTGCGCGCGTCCTCGATCTCCTTTTCATAGAAGGCCAGCAGCGCCTTCTTGCTCATGAACATCGAGTCGACCACCTCGCGGTCCAGCAGCGGGACCTTGGCCTTCAGCACGATGGTCTTGCCGCTCTTGGTGAGGAGCTCCATCTTCACGTCGCGGGCGCGGTCCAGGGTCATGGACTTTTCACCGTGATAGAAGTCGCCGTCGTGCATGTGCGAGACGTGCGAGCGCGAAGCCTGGCTCCACTCATCCATGCGGTGCGGGTTCTTGCGGGCGTATTCCTTGACGGCCTTGGGCGCGCGGCGGTCGGAGTTGCCTTCGCGCAGCACCGGGTTCACGGCCGAGCCTATGCACTTGTTGTAGCGGGCGCGGATGTCCTTCTGCTCGTCCGTCTCGGCCTTCTCGGGGTAGTCCGGGATGTTGTAGCCCTTGTCCTGCAGCTCCTTGATCGCGGCCTTCAGCTGCGACACCGAGGCGCTGATGTTGGGCAGCTTGATGATGTTGGCCTGGGGCTTGAGCGTCAGCTTGCCCAGGGCGGCCAGGTTGTCGGTCACGCGCTGCTCTTCGGTCAGCAGTTCGGGGAACTGGCCCAGCACGCGGCTGGCCACCGAGATGTCGCTGGCGACGACGTCGATCCCAGCCGACGCCGCGAAGCGCTTGACGACCGGCAGCAGCGAGGCCGTGGCCAGGCGGGGCGCCTCATCGGTCAGGGTGTAAACGATCTGGGTCTTTTCGGCGGTCATGAAGCTGGTCCGGTAGGTGGGAAATCCGTGCGGCGCTGGAGCGCGGGGCGGCGGCGCGCAAGTCTGTAACTTTAGCAAGCCGAGTCAGCCTGCTGCTGCCCGGGCCTTCGTCGCGCTGCTGGCCAGCCCGCGCTCGCTACGATGTCTGGCCATGCTGCACCGCATTGACGAAGAGATCACCTTCCGCAAGCTCGAGATCCTGCTGGCCTTCATGGAGAGCGGCAATCTTGCGCGGGCGGCGGAGCGGCTGGGCATCAGCGCGGTCAGCGTGCACCGGGCGCTGCACTCGCTGGAGGCCGGCACGCGCTGCAGCCTGTTCCGCCTGGAGGGCCGCAACCTGCAGCCCAACGATGCCGCCCACGCGCTGGCCGACGTGGCGCGCGAGGTGCTGCACGCCATGGCGCACGGCATCCGCTCCACGCGCGAGATCGCCGGCTACGCGGCCGACCGCATCCGCATCGGCTCGCTCTATTCGCTGACCAGCGGCACCGTGCCGGCCCTCATCATGGCGCTGCGCCTGCGCAAGCCCGACATCCAGACCGAACTGGTGCTGGGCTCCAACAGCGACCTGCTGCGCAAGCTGCGCGACGGCGCGGTGGACGCCACGGTGATGGGCTTCCCCGAGGGCGCGGCAGACGTGGAGTCGCAGTTGCTGTTCGAGGACGAGATCTTCTTTGCCGCGCCGGTCGACTCGCCCTATGCCCGCCAGACCGAGGTCGACCTGGGCGCCTGCGCGGACGAGCGCTTCGTGTCGCTCAACGAGGGCTATGTGACGCACGACCGCTTCCTCGAGGCCTTCCAGGTCGCGGGTTTCGTGCCCAACGTGGCGATGACAACCAACGACATCTTCTCGCTGATGAACCTGGTGGGCGGTGGCATTGGCTGCACGCTGCTGCCGGGGCGCGTGCGCGGTGTGCTGCCGCGCAATGTCTGCCTCGTGCCGCTGCAGCCGCGCTACCAGATGCACCAGAAGATCAGCGTCGTCTTCCTGCGCACGCGGGAGCGTGACCCCAACCTGCTGTCGCTGCTGGCCGCGTGCCGCAGCCATTCAGCGGAGCTGCAAGCGGAACCGCGCCGGTGACGGCGGGGCAGGGCAGCAAAGAGCTGTGCCCTCGACCCACAGGAGCCGCTGGCGCTTGTCGTCGTCGAAAGCTGGTGGGCCCTTGATAATCAAGATGCTCTCGCTTGTTCGAGAGGCCCACCCCTTCATCATGGATAAATTCTTGCTTCAGCAGCAGGTGCTGGAACGGCTCGCCGAAGACCTGCTGCAAGCCGAACAGGCAGCGCGGGCGGCGCATGAAACGGCGACTCACGAAGAGAACATCGCCGAAAACAAATACGACACATTGGGTCTCGAAGCCGCGTACCTGGCCACGGGCCAGGCTCGTCGCGCCGAAGCCATCCGTCAGGCGATGGCCAATTGGCGCCAATTCCGCCCACGCTCCTACGACGCCAGCAAAGGTATACAGCTCGGTGCGCTGGTCTGCCTGGTCGATTCCGACGGCAAGCAACAACAGCTCTTTCTTGGCCCGGATGGAGGCAGCATGAAGTTGATCAGCGGCTCTCAGCTCGTTCAGGTCATCAGCAGCGAAGCCCCGTTGGGCAGGGCCATGCTGGGCAAATGCGAGGGTGATGAGGTGTCGATACAGGTCGCTCCAATCCGACAGCGGTTTGAGGTGCTGCGGGTTCATTGAGCCGCATTCAAGTTCACGCCGAATTGACTTGATCGCTTAGCTGCATAGACCTTACCCATGCACGCATCGCCGCTGACACCGCACGCACCAATCTCCACCCCAGGTCCGCAGTTGCCGCGGCTCTACACGTTTCGCCGCTGCCCCTACGCGATGCGCGCACGGATGGCGTTGCTGCAAGCCGGGCGGGCCTTCGAGGCGGTGGAGGTCAGCTTGCGCGATAAGCCAGCAAGCTTGCTGGCCTTGTCTTCCAAGGCAACGGTACCGGTGCTGCAGTTGCCCGACKGCAGTGTGATCGAGGAGAGCTGGGACATCATGCGCTGGGCACTGGCTGCGCCCGATGCGCAGGGCTGGTGGGCGCGGGCGCAGTCGCCTGCGAACCTTGACCTGGTACTCCGAAACGACGGCGACTTCAAGCATCACCTGGACCGCTGGAAGTACCCCCAGCGCTACGCGAATGAGCCCCTCACGCCAGACGCACACCGCGACAGGGCGCTGGATGTGCTTCTGCGACCACTAGAGGCACGGCTGCGCAGCGCGCCCTGCCTGGGCGGCGCCACGCCATGCGCCACCGACTTGGCAGTGTTGCCCTTCGTACGTCAGTTCGCCTCTGTAGACCCGGAATGGTTTGCAACGCTGAACCTGCCATCGCTACGGGCCTGGCTGAACGGCTGGCTTGTCAGCCCGCTGTTCCTTGCGTGCATGGTCAAGTTGCCCGCGCAGGGTGCGATTCGCTTTCCGGCGCTGACTCGATGGGTCGGCGCCAGCCACCGAATTGCGATGGAGCAGGGTTAGCCCACGACCCTTGCGGCCAGCGTAACGGTCGCCCGCCGAGGTTGATTGATCGCCCGAGGAGCCGCTCCCACACTGCGGCCGCATACCGCCACCCATGGCGGACTCTGGAGACAAGCATGACCCTGACACGACGCCAATGGATGGCCGCCACTGCCGCTGCGGCAACCACCGCAGGCTGGACCGACGCCTTCGCCCAGGCCGGCGGCCTGAAGATCTCGCACCAGTTCCCGAGCGGCTCGCTCACCGAGGGCGACTTCCGCGACCGGCTGTGCCGAAAGTTCGCCGCCGAGGTCGAGAAGCGCAGCAGCGGCGCGCTGAAGGCCTCGGTCTACCCCGGCTCGTCGCTGATGAAGACCAACGCCCAGTTCTCCGCCATGCGCAAGGGCGCGCTGGACATGAGCCTGGTGCCGCTGTCCTATGCCGGCGGCGAGGTGGCCGAGACCAACGCCGGCCTGATGCCGGCGCTGGTGCCCAGCTACGAGCAGGGCGCGGCCTGGAAGACGGCCGAGGTGGGGAAGTTGCTGTCCAAGGTGCTGGATGACAAGGGCGTGCTCATCGTCAGCTGGGTTTGGCAGGCCGGTGGCGTGGCCAGCCGCGCTAGGCCGCTGGTGACGCCGGACGATGCCAAAGGGCTCAAGGTGCGCGGCGGCAGCCGCGAGATGGACATGATGCTGAAGCAGGCCGGCGCCTCGGTCATCACGCTGCCGTCCAACGAGATCTACGCGGCGATGCAGACCGGCGCCATGGACGCCGCCATGACCTCGTCCACCAGCTTCATCTCCTTCAAGCTGGAGGAGATCGCCAAGCACCTGACCTCCGGCCGCCARCGCACSTACTGGTTCATGTTCGAGCCGCTGATGATSTCSAAGGAGGTCTTCRMCAAGCTGCCCAAGGCGCAGCAGGACGTGGTGATGGCAGTGGGCGCCGAGCTCGAGGGCTTCGCGCGCGATGCGGCCAAGGCCGACGACGCGGCAGCCGCAGCGATCTATGCCAAGGCGGGCGCCAAGGTCTACGACATGGACGAGGCCACGCTGAAGAAGTGGCAGGCCATCGCGCGCGACACGGCCTGGAAGGATTTCGCCGACAAGAACGAATCGTGCGCGGGGCTTCTGAAG